>JAFGFM010000232.1 GCA_016931115.1 Deltaproteobacteria bacterium
ATGGCCGCCTCATATGATCTTTCAAACAGGTGATCCGGGTGTTTTACAAAATACTGGTCAAGGGCATCAGGCTTTGCAACCATTATTATCATGGATTCCCTGCCTGACCTTCCAACCCTTCCGCCCCTCTGCCATGTGTTTATTATGGTACCGGGGTAACCAACAAGTATGCAGATATCCAGATTTCCTATATCTATCCCGAGCTCCAGCGCGCTTGTGGAGACGACCCCTAATAGATCACCTGTGGCAAGCCTTTTTTCTATCTCGCGCCTCTCTTCAGGCATAAAGCCTGCCCTGTATGAGCTCACCTTGCGTCTTAAGTCCGGTGAAAGCCTGGATGTCCAGATATGTATAAGTTCTGTCACCTGTCGTGACTGAGTGAAAACGATAGTCCGAAAACCGGCCTGAATGCAGTAACCAAAGAGCCTGGCCGCAGAAAAGTTGGAACTTGTGTCCGGGTTCAGAAACATAAAATACTGGTCTGCCCTTGGTGAACCGCCTGTATCTATGACGCTTACACTGTCATCAATAAGAAGCCTGCCGAAGGCGCCGGGGTTATTGATGGTGGCAGAGAGCAGGATAAACCTGGGGCTTGCGCCGTATTTTTTGCAGACCCTCTTTAGCCTCCTTATTATCTGGTTCATGTGCGAACCAAATATGCCCCTGTATGTGTGCACCTCGTCTATCACCACATATTCAAGATTGGTAAAAAGCTCCCTGAACCTCTCATGTACAGGCAAGATGCCCATATGAAGCATATCAGGGTTTGTAAAGAGGATGTCAGGCATCTTTGAGCGGATCTTCTGTCTGCGGTACTGGGTTGTGTCGCCATCATATATATCAGCAGTAATTTTTCTGGATTTGATATTTTTCAAGTATCCAGCAAGGGTTTTATATTGATCCTGTTCAAGGGCCTTTAATGGAAATATATAAAGCGCCTTACTGTTTTTGCCTGATAAAATGTTTTCAAGTATGGCAAGGTTGTATATAAGGCTCTTGCCACTCGCAGTAGGGGTGGAGATAATAATATTCTCCCTGTTTCTTATCCTTTTTATGGCCTCTACCTGGTGGCTGTAGAGCTTTTCAATGCCATTTCTATTCAGAATGGCAGCAAGCTCGTCAGTCAGTTCAAGCCCATCTCCATAAGATGCCTTGACTTCCGGTATGTGCTTAAGGTGCACAAATGCCCTACCAAAATCAGGGTGTTTCCTGATTCTGTAAATAAAGTCGGTAAGGTTGATATTTTTATGGCAGCTTTCAGTGTCCATATGCATAATTATTAAATCACGAGTATATAATAACACCATGCAGAGACAAGGCATGCCTTGTCTCTACCAATATTTAACCGCAAAAGGCGCGAAATACGCGAAAGTGTTTTAATGTTTAAAACTCAATAATCTTTTAAATCATGCTATTTTAAAAGTCTTTATCTTTTTTTTAATATTTTCCGATCAGAAAATCGATATAATATATCTTTCGCTTTTTATAAGCTTTTACAGGATATTATGTCCAATCTTTTCAAATGACATTTATTAGAATCTCTGATAGTTTGCAGCCCATTTGATCCGGTTATTTCCTTTTCTACTGCTTTTCTGGTTTTGCCACTTACTCTAAAGGATGGGATCAAAAACAGGGGTATAGGCTTTTAAAAACCCTTCAATTAGCTATTACATTACTGTAAATCCTGAGGTGTGTTGAGAAATGAAAAAAATCTTTCTGCTTCTTGTTACTGTCGTATTGCTTGCTGCAATTACATTTATCCTTTTCCCTTACCGCTCATCCAAAGAGCCCTTAACTGAAATAAAGGCTGATCCCAAAACAGAGATGCATAAAAGGATCGCAAAGTTGATAAAGGCACAATCCAGGGTTAAGGATCAAAAAAAATCAGATATTAAACCCAGACCTGTAATAGTTAAAAAAGCAAAAGAGCCTCATGACAGGGTAATGGCAGCCTCTTTAAGGAAAGAGATCAAAAGATCAATAAAAGAGGGCAAAAAGGATATCAGGGTAGTCCTCAATACGACAGACGACAAAGAAGGAGTATCAACCAGCGTTATAAACGCCGGGGGGCGAATTATAAGAAAACGCCCTGGTTTTATGGCAGTAGAGGTTCCTGCTGATAAGGCCGAGCAGATTATAATGGGAAACAGTTCAATAGGATTTGCAAGGCTGCCATTCAAATTTTATCCTGCCGGGAAAATAACCGAGGGGGTAAATTTAACAGGCGCAAATATTTTTTACAACACCATCTACCGTGGGACAGGTATAAAGGTAGCGGTAGTTGATGTTGGATTCAAGGGACTGTCAGCAGCAATAGCAGCAGGTGAACTGCCCTCAAATGTAATAACACAAAATTTTTCGGATTCAGGGCTGGAGACAGAGTATTATCACGGTACCGCCTGTGCCGAGATAGTATATGATATGGCGCCTGATGCAGAACTGCACCTTATTAAACTGGGTGATGAAATTAGCGGCATCGAGGTTGTTGATTACCTCATAGATAATAATATTGATATTGTGAGTTTATCAGTAGGCACATTTGGTACTGGCCCCGGAGATGGAACCGGTTATCTGGATGAGGCATTTGATGAGTTGAGGAATGCGGGGATACTTGTGATAGCATCTGCGGGTAATTACGGGAATACGACATATGAGTCATTAACCTTTGGGTCTCACTGGGAGGGTACATTTTATAATTCCACCGGTGATATATTTCATGAATTTGTGCCTGGTGACCCGGACATTTATTATAATATATTAGCAGCATATCCAACCCAGAATGATGATGGAGTCCCTGAGTCTGGTGAGGTTTCTATCATAATGAGATGGAATGATTCTTGGCCAGGATCAGATATTGATTATGACATGCATCTCTATGAATATAATTATGAGACAGACGAATTTGTGAATGTTGATGAACCTGTAGAATGGTCAATCAATTGTCAGGGGTGTGGTGAGTTTGATGAGCCTCTTGAATGGATATCCATAGATATCCCTGATAATGAAGACTACCTTCATTATTATGCGCTTGTTGTATCACGTTGGGATGAAGAAACCCCCACTGGAAGAAAACTTGAGCTGTATCTTGGTGGAACGAGCGAGTTTGTCCCATTTGATGACAGTTTATCTGCTATATCAACATCTGCGAGCTCTATATCGGAACCTGCTGATGCAGTAAGTGTTATGGCTGTGGGTGCCATTGATTACACAAGATGGCTAACAGGCCCGCAGGAGGAATACAGTTCTCAGGGAGCTACAAATGCATGGAACGGAAGCAGTGCAAGGATAAAGCCTGATATAATGGGGCCTGATGGCGTAACAACCTATACGTATGGTGATGCAAATTTCTTTGGGACATCTGCCGCTACACCCCATGTGGCAGGAATGGCTGCATTGCAACTATCCATTAATCCGAGTATGACGCCAAATGAATTGCAGGCGTTACTGCAGGCGAATACCATAGATATGGGGAGTTCCGGAAAGGATAACCTGTATGGTTATGGCAGGTCAAAAATTAAAGACACTGATAATGACGGTATGCCGGATTCCTGGGAGACAAAATATGGCCTGGACATAAACGTAAATGATGCTTCTTCAGATTTAGATAGTGATGGTCTTTCTAACATCATTGAGTACAGGCTCGGAACATATCCAAAGATGGCTGATACTGATTACGATGGTATGCCTGACGGATGGGAGGTTCAAAAAAATCTTAATCCATTGATCAATGATGCTACAGGCGATCCTGATGGGGATAGCCTATCCAATATTAATGAATACTCGGCAGGGACCAATCCAAAGGATAATGATTCGGATGATGACGGCATGCCGGATGGCTGGGAGGTACAGTATGGGCTTAATCCACTAGTAAATGATGCTAATGGGGATATGGATAATGACAAATACACTAATCTGGAAGAGTATCAGGAAGGGACACTGCCTAATGACAGAAAGTCCAGACCCAGAAGAGGTATGCCCTGGCTGCCATTGCTGCTGGAAGATTAATAAGATCGTAAAATGATGGAGTTGTTTTGTGTCATTCCCGTGTAGACGGGAATCCATTTAAATTTTAAAAGACCAAATGGGTACCCGTTTTCACGGGTACGACGAATTTACATAGAATTTAAATCTAATTTGAAATTGAAAACTGATTAATACCAAATGTTAAACCTGAGGTGAGTTAAGAAATGAAAAAATTTCTACTTATTCTTATCCCTGCTGTTCTGTTGATCACAATCTCCATTATCCTTTTCCCTTACCATGCTCCTAAAGAGCCTTTGCATCAAAAGAAAGTCGATCCGAAAACAGTGATGTTAAAAAGAATCGCCAGGATGTTGAAAGAACAACCTAGGGTTAAAGATCAAAAAATACCAGTTGTTAAACCAGCGCCTGTAATAGAAGAAAAAGAAATAGAGCCTCAGGACAGGGTAATGGCAACCTCTTTAAGAGAAGAGATTAAAACATCAATAAAAGAAGGAAAAGAAAATATCAGGATAGTGCTCAATACACCTGATGATAATGAAGAGTTATCAAACAGCGTTATAAACGCCGGAGGAAAGGTTTTAATAAAACGCCCCGGTTTTATAGCAGTTGAGGTGCCCGCAGACAAGGCCGAACAGCTTATAATGGAAAACAGCTCAATAGGGTATGCAAGGCTTCCCTTTAAATTTTTCCCTACTGGAATGGTTACAGAGGGTGTTAACCTTACCGGCGCAAACATATTTCATGACACCATCTACAGGGGTGCAGGTGTAAAGGTGGCTGTTCTTGATGGAGGCTTTAAAAATTTAACGGCAGCAATATCAGCAGGTGAACTGCCTGCAAATGTAATAACCCATGATTTTTCAGGTTCAGGGCTTCAGACTGAATCCATGCACGGTACAGCCTGTGCAGAGATTATCCATGATATGGCTCCGGATGCGGAACTGTATCTTTTGAAAACAGGTGATGAGATAGACACTTATGATGCTATTGATTACTGCATTGAAAACAATATTGATATAGTCAGTCTATCAATGGGCACCTTTGGTACAGGCCCTGGCGATGGTACAGGTCCCCTGGATGAGGCTTTTGATGAATTGAGAGATGCGGGGGTATTGGTGGTCTCTTCAGCAGGTAATTATGGAAATACCAGTTATGAAGAAGAGGGAAAAGTCATAACCATGGGCTCGCACTGGGAAGGGACCTTTAATGATAGTGATAATGACAGGTGGCATGAATTTGCTGAGTATAACACTCAAAGCGAATACAATGTGCTATTTGCATATCCTTCATGGGATGACGATGGTGAACCTTCAACAAGTGAAGTATCTATATTGATGCGGTGGGATGACTGGCCTGTTTCGAATATTGATTATAACATCGAGCTTTATACATACAATTTTGATACCCAAACAATAGGAACTCTTGTAGAAACTTCGACAACCCTTCAGACCGGAACACAGCCTCCGGTGGAATATATAAGTCTGGATATCCCTGGTGATGCAGAAGAAGGCATTTTCTATGCAATCAAAGTAAAGAGACTAAATACAGGGACCCCTACGGGTACTAAACTGGAGATCTACCTGGGAGGAACAAGTGAATTTGTTCCATATATTGTGACTTTTGAACTTTACTCAAACAATTGGCCTTCTCTTTCCACATCAACCAGCTCTCTCTCTGAACCTGCCGATGCAGAAAGCGTAATAGCAGTGGGAGCAATAGATTATACCAAATGGCAAACAGGCCCGCAGGAGGAATATAGCTCTCAGGGGCCAACAAATGCATGGAATGGAAGCAGCGCAAGGATAAAGCCGGATATAATGGGACCGGATGCTGTTACAACCTATATACATACTACTTTTAAAGATAGCAGGCCTTTCCGGGGTACATCATCAGCAGCTCCCCATGTGGCAGGGATAGCAGCCTTAAAACTCTCTATTAATCCCAACATGTCGCCAAATGAACTTCAGGCGTTACTGGAGGCAAATGCAATAGATATGAGTTATACGGAGAAGGATAACCTCTATGGTTGGGGGAGAGCAGATGCAAAATTTAATTTTCCAATAGTGAAATCTCATCAAAAAGTAAGTGCTGCTGCTGGTAATTTTGCAGGAATTCTTGATTATAACTATCGATTTGGTAGCTCAATTGCTACTATCGGTGACCTTGATGGAGATGGAATTGAAGATTTAGCTGTAGGGTCACCGGGTGATGATGGTGGCGGTTATGGTAGAGGTACTTTATGGATATTGTTTCTAAACACTGACGGGACTGTTAAAACACACCAAAAGATAAGCTCGTTAGAAGGAAATTTTACCGGATTACTTGATAATTGGTGTCAGTTTGGCAGCTCTGCTGCATCATTAGGAGATTTAAACGGAGATGGTGTTATAGATTTGGCAATTGGAGCTCAAAATGATAACGGTGGTGCAATATGGATACTATTCATGAATAGAAACGGCACAGTAAAATTACACCAGAAGATAAGTAGTTCAGAGGGTAATTTTTCTGGATATTTAAATAATACTGACCATTTCGGCAGCTCTATTGCTTATATAGGGGATTTTGATGGAGATGGAATAGGAGACATGGCTGTAGGGGCAGAAGGAGATAGAGACATAAATAATATCTTTGGCGCAGGCGCAACATGGATACTTTTCATGAATAGAAACGGTACAGTGAAGGCACATCAAAAGATAAATAGTATAGAGGGTAATTTTTCAGGAGTACTCAATAGTGATGTTTATTTTGGACATTCCGTTAGCTCTTTAGGTGATCTTAATGGAGATAATATAATAGACTTAGCAGTAGGTGCCCCTTTTGATGATGATGGGGATTTAAATGGAGGTGTAAATAAAGGTGCAGTATGGATACTGTTTATGAATTCAAACGGCACAGTAAAATATTATCAAAAGGTAAGCGATACAAACGGAAACTTTTCCGGTAAGCTTATCACTGGTAATAAATTTGGTATCTCAGTTTCTTCTTTAGGTGATCTTAATGGAGATGGAATCACAGATTTGGCAGTAGGTGCTATTGGTGGTCGCGATGACGGTATTGAAAAAGGTGTGGTATGGATTCTTTGTTTGAATAATAATGGTACGGTAAATAGATCAATAAAAATAAATGAAACTAGCGGGGGATTCTCTGGCACGCTTAATAATCGTGACCATTTTGGAAGTTCATTAGCTCTTATTAAAGACCTGAATGGAGATGGAATTGTTGACCTTGCAGTAGGTGCACCAGAAGATGATGATGGTGATGGATATAGGGACCAAGGTGCAGTATGGATTCTTTTCTTAGATTATTTACCTTATGATATAGATCATGACTATTTGCTTGATTACTGGGAAATCAAATATGGCCTGATTATAACCATAAACGATTCTTCCCTGGACCCTGACAGTGATGGCCTTAACAATCTTATGGAGTACAGGCTCGGAACCCATCCAAAGAAGGCAGATACTGATGATGACGGCATCCCGGATGGGCAGGAAGATAAAAATCGTAATGGAAAAGTTGATCCCGGTGAAACAGACCCTAATAACCCTGATACAGATGGAGACGGTATGCCTGATGGCTGGGAGGTACAGTATGGGCTTAATCCACTCGTAAATGATGCAGAAGGAGACCTTGACAATGACGACTTTTCTAATTTAAAAGAATATCAGAAAGGGACACTTCCCAATGATAGAAATTCCAGACCCAGAAGAGGCATGCCCTGGCTGCCATTACTTTTGGAGGATTAATTTATAGGAGTGGGATATATGAAAAGAATTCGTTTAAAACGGAATAGAGGATTAATCTGTTTTATTTTACTACTAGGCATTAGTTTGAGCGCGGTTACCTCTTCAGCCCAAGATACTGTGTCCCTGACCTGGGTTACATCCAAGTCTGCGGCAGTCTCAAAGGCATTGAGCGAAGGGAAATATATCCTGCTTCTTGCTGGGGCATCATGGTGTACTCATTGTTATGCAATGCGTAATTATATATGTGAAGAAAACAATCCTAACTATCCGATAAAAAGTGTGATTCTGGATAATTATGTGCCGTGGTTCGTAGATGCTGATTTAAGCACTGAGTGGTATGCATATGCACCAGGTCCCGATTATTATATACCATCGACTTCCCGCATCGATCCTCGTAACCCTGATAGTTATATAGATCAATATTATGGGGACTACGGTTACTACTCTAATCCAAATCTAGCTAAAACAACCTTTTATAACCGCCTACTGAATGGCCTTGGTGATATAGACTCTGACGGTTTACCGGATGAATATGAACGACTTCATGGTCTTGATGCCTTATTTGATGATGCGGCAGATGATCTGGATGAAGACGGTCTGAGCAATATAGGTGAGTATAATGCAGGGACCAATCCAAACAATTCGGACAGTGATGGAGACTCTATGCCTGACGGCTGGGAGGTCCAATATGGTTTTAATCCACTTGTAAATGATTCTGCAAATGACCCAGATAATGATGGCCTGAAAAATAAAGATGAGTATATAGCTGGAACCAACCCGAAAAATCCGGATACCGATAGTGATACCATGCCTGATAACTGGGAGGTTCAATATGGGCTCAATCCAGTGGTAAATGATACTGAAGGAGATCTGGATAATGACAGATGGAGCAATCTTGAGGAATATCTGAAAGGAACCATTCCTAATGATGCGGGTTCACATCCGAAAAGAGCCATGCCTTGGCTGCCACTGCTTTTAGCAGATTGATTAGACTGCAAAATCAAGGGATTGTTTTGCGTCATTCCCGTGCAAACGGGAATCCATTTATGGTTATAAAAGAAAAAATGGATACCCGCCTGCGCGCATAGGCGTAAAGCTAAGGCCAAAAGCAAATACCTAAAGCAATATCTCACACAGAGGCGCAAAGAACACTAAGAAAATCAAATGCTTTTTGCATAATATTTTTCTTGTTTATTAACTTTGTGAGCTTTGTGACTTTGTGTGAAAAATAATTTTTCGTCTTGATTTTAAATAGATGTTTCTCTCAAGGATCTATATCCTATATCTCTTGCCAGTAATATGTTTTCGGTACGATTTTTTTGTTAACTTGACGCCAATGCGCCTGCGCGGATATGACGAAACATTATTTTGGAAATTAATGGGTTGATATATATTTTTATTTGTGAAATATTGTCAAACCGAAAAACACAGTTATTAGTTTTGAATGCATATTCCAGCACAGTTTCATTTTGAGACTGTCCTTTTTTAGTATAATTGTTAACCTGATAAAGACTTTAAAGGAGTAACTGTGAATAAAAGAAATATACTCTTATTTTGTATTATTGGCCTATTTTTTGTTTTTCTCCCACAGTGTTCTTCTGAGACAACTATTGAACTCCGTGTTGCACAGCCCTTTGCCACAAAACACATAGTGCAGACTAAGATTTTCGAGCCATGGGCGAAAAAAATTGAAGAGTTGTCCGGGGGTAGGGTTAAGGTCACTATGTTTTCAGGGGGCGCACTCGGGAAGGCCGCAGACCACTATAACCTGGCTGAAGAAGGTATAGCAGATATTACTTATGCTCTCCAGGACTATACACCGGGCCGTTTTCCGCTTACTACCGTATTTGAACTTCCCTTTATGATCCCTTCAGCCGAAAAGACATCTGTTGCCATGTGGAAAACCTTTGAGGAGTTTTCCGAATTTCAGGAGGAGTATTCA
>JAFGFM010000233.1 GCA_016931115.1 Deltaproteobacteria bacterium
AACACCGGCATTCCTAAGAAAACTCCTTCGATTTACATTACTGATTTCTTCCGTCATATCAAGCTCTCCTGATTTTGAGTTAATAAAGCACCTTTATACTTTAAACGGTATTTTACCGGAATTTCATGTCAATAATAGATCAATAACAGGCTGGAGTTTTGACGCTTCAAACCCTGCTAAAATGATCTCGGCCGGTTTTTCAATAGTGACATTAAGAGGTTCTTTTCCAGGGTTCATGATCACCAGGGCCTCTCCTAACAGGGGTTTCATGATTTCTGTTCTGTATTTAATCTGCATGATATTATCCCTGTTATTGAGATCCTGTTCTGTAAGAAACTCTATTATAATATCAGGGCTTTTGATCCTTCGCTCATGTACCTCAGCATAAACAGGTATTTTATCAAGGGTCTTGAGCATAGAAATAAACATAACCCGGCTGTCAAGCACATAGGATGTGTCACCGGTGCGGTCTCTCATCATCTTTTGAGGGATTTCATGCAGGGGGTAATAGCCACTTATCTCCTTTGCAAGCGGCATTTTTATCGCCACGTAGGTTCCAAGTCTTTTTGAATGGATGATGAACTCGGGTATCCTTTTTGTGGAATGGTTAAACTGCCTGCCAAATGCAATTTCTATGAGCTTCCCGGCAAAAGGTTCAAAGTTGTCATCAAGCTCAACAGAAAAGGCTTCATCCGGTTCAAGCAGAAGTATAACAGTGAATGCTGCCCATGCCTCGTACCCGAGCCTGTACATTAACTCTGTTACTGATATGAGATCGTTTACAGCAATCTTTTCAAATTCTTCCATTGTTATCTTTTTCTGAAACAACTCAAACAACCGGTTATAAAGGGCGCGTACCATGCCTTCTTCAGGCTTATGCAGAAAACTCATGAGGTCAACCGGAATATCAACACGCTCTATCTTAAGGGCTGCAACTATCTCTTTTTCGGCCCTGCCAAAATTTTCGCGAAGCAAATCCAGATTCATGGGCAATGTGGTGAAAAAATCACCCACAAATGAATTACGGATATCATCAAAGTATTCATAGAACCGCTTGCGCAGATGCTCCGGTATAGAGACTTCACGATTATCAATATATATCTCCGTGTTTGATGCAATATAGTCGCTAAGGATTTTAAATTTCTTCTTCCATTCTGGTTCAATGTTCATATCAGTTATCCCTCTCTTTTGTGTCCCAGTATAAAAGCCCGGTTCTCATGGAAGAGGGCCAGTAGAGTTTTCCATCTTTTTCTGTGAGATGTTTTTTTAACAGATATGTCAGGTACTGATCATGATCCGACCCCTTTTTAAGCTCGAATCTAACCATGATGCGGTCGAGCGCATCATCTAAGCTGTTATCTGTCCACACCGGCCACATCCCTTTTTTTTCCATGAGCACATTTGGGAACATGCCCATCTGGAGCATTGCGTTATAGGCCACCTGAAAATTGGGGCTGTCATAGGGCAATCCCCATATACGGTCTGCTGCCATTGCCATCAGGCCATCCTGGTCTGGCGCCCTTAAAAGCATAAGGCATCTGTTTCTTGTGGCCTCGTTCATTGCAGTTATAAAACCCCTGATATCATCACACCCATATATGGAATGAGAAGCAAGGGTGAAATCATGGGGTTCAATGCCGACAACAGGCCATAACCTGTCCAGCACTTCAACATTACGAATGCATTCCTTGTCAAGGTTTTCCATAAGCAATTCCCTCATATCTGCTGATGGTTCAATTGCTGTAACCTTTAACGCATATTTAGATAATAAAACTGCCCATGCCCCTGTGCCTGCCCCTATGTCAAGGACTGTTGCATTCTTGCATGATGAAATCATGGAGATAATAATATCCCTGTGAGGGTCAGGCCTGGACCATCTCTCTTTCACCCTTTCATAAAACATCTTTGAGCGGTCTTTCCACTTGTCCTGGTTATCCTTTGACCTTTTTTTCTGATTCCAGAAAGGGCCCTGTCTTTCTACAAGCTCTTTCCATAATAGTATCCAGTCTGTGATCTTTTCCATATTTATACCGGTTGATTCTCTTCTTCTACCGGAGACCGGGGTCTTTTAACATCATCAGGCAGTGATTCGCCTATTTTTTTTACAAAGAGCAGGAACCCTTCAAGTGTACTGCCGGTGCCCCATTCCTTTGCCGCCTCTTTGTCAAGCTCTTCATCCTCGTTCATATCAAGCATATGCAGCAGATGCTCCCTGTCAGCCCTGTTAAGAGGACAGTCAAGAGCAAGACAGTGATCCCCTGTCTGGCAGAATCCATCATCTGCATATACATGCTGAACCAGCATCCTTCGCACAGGGTCATCACCTAAATACAAATGACGTACCTTGCCGCTGTATCCGCATACAGAGACAGAGAAATGCTGTCCGGTCGGTAAGGTGTAATCCATCCACTTTGAGATATATTTATTCATTATAATTTCCTATGCCTTGCCAAGTGCCTTTAAAACCCTGTCAGGTGTGGCTGGCGTATCAACCCATTTGCGTTAGGCTTTCCAACCACTCTGAACTCTTTACGCTGTCCGTTTACTCCCGCTAAGTCAGCCATATTTTGTTACTCCTGAATTAAAAAAGGGTTCAAGGACTCAAGGGGTCCAGGGTTCAAGAAAAAGTTTTTTTTACTTGAATCAGTAACCCCTTGAACCCTCTCTTATCCTACCTCCACGCATCAATTGAAACAGGCCTGCCAAGACCGAAATCGGTAACAAACCACGTTGTCTGTATCCCCCCGCCAACAACAAGTATACTTATGCTCCTGGCATTAAGGGGTTTTATTAATGTGTCACCTGGGAGTTTCAGGTAATCCGAATATGGTGGAATGCCCTGCCGCGCCATTGGCATATACATGGTGGCTGCGACTCCGTTACCGAAAAAAGAATCAACAGTTTTCTCAACATTATCTGCAAGATATTTACTGAGATCATCCTTTGTATTCATGTTGTAATCGGCCTTAAGAAGCTCTGCCACGGTTGGATCCATAATAACTGTTGCACCACCTATTGCTGCAAGGGATCTCATGTAATCACGCATGAGAAGATGAGATGGATATGACTTTTGTGCCTCACCCACACTTGAAATATATGTCCAGCCTGTACCAAAGGAGACTGTGCTGTCATTTGGTTTAAATTTATTTTTTACATGATATGGCTGCCAGCCTTGAGGCAATGCCTCTTCATTCTCTGCAATACAGAGGTTGTTGTACTGGAGGTTACTACCGAGTGTGCTGAAGGTTGTTACACCGTGATGAATATTTCCAGCTGTTTTACTCATAATAGTTAAACTTCGGCCAACAACAGAGTTTACCTCGTTATGGGGCCCCATGGCATTTCCTTTGTAGTTCATGCCAAGTTCATCACGTATAGGGCCGTTAACAAGGATCATATTTGCCATTGAGCTTGTTGAATTGCCAAATGGCACCTGGGTTGCAACAGCAAGGATAAGGGGCATATATTCCGGTTTGGCCCCAACCATGACAGCGCATATTGCTACCTTTTCTACTGTGAACTCCCTTTTTCCTCCTGGCCAGTCAATAATTTTAACCACCTTATCAGGGGCATGGCTGGTTCCTTCAAGCATTGCCCTGACCCTTTCTTCTGTGGGCAGGATTATGGGGTTGTAATCTGTCCAGTCCTTATCTTTGAAAAGGCGCTGTAAATTTTCCTCTGTATCAGGTGGAAGAAACCTGGGTTCAGGTGTTGGCGCAGGTGCCGGGCCTGTGTATTTTTCATCCTTTGTGAGGGGCTTTGTAAGGTGTTCAACAACAGTCGGCATCATTGGTTTACCTGATAACATATCGTTTCCCCTGACATAGCGCTTGTGCACCTCCCTGGGCTGACCTGCCACAGGAAAAGGTATCCCTATATAACGGATGGGCATACCTGTTACATTTGTTAAATTATATTCAACAGCATATTTCATCATATTGGCTGCCGCAGCTCCAACAGTGGGTATCTTATATGTTGTCTCCAGTGTTTTACAGAATCGGCTCACGGCCGAGGTACAAGAGTCTCAACCCGATACCCCGATTAATGCGGCATTTCCCTTTTCCCCGATCTCTTTCCATAAAGCAGGGTCATCGGCCATGTAGCTGCCAGCCTTTCTTTTAACAACAACATTCACCTTTGGCATGTTTTCGTTAAACCATATCTTCATCTCCTCGAAAACACCATAAGCCGCATCAGGGCCTCCCCAGTTGATATCAACCAGGTACACGGTCTTGCCATCAAGTGAATCAAGGCGTTCTGTCAATGCTACCCTGTCAACCATAGGGTTTGCTATTGCAGGGTTCATGACTGTAATTTTTTCGCTGCAATATAGAGTGTTGCTGATGAGCGCTAAGACAGCAACAAGGAGCAGTAGTCTTACTGACATAAATATCCTTTTCATACTTAAAATCCTCATGTAAAAGTTAAACAAATTATTGTCTCAAATGTGAAATTTGATATCCAGATTTGTACTTATCATAATCGAAATCCAAATCGTTATCGAAATCGAAATCGTCATCCAAATCGAACCCGATTTCGATTGCGATTTCGATTGTACCATTTATATAATTATATTGAGCCATAAAAGACCAGAACGAATGTGGAGTATCGAATGGATTTCATCCTGTCAGAGTACCTGAACCATTTTAAAAAATATGCCGCCAGAATTATTCATCTCCCGGCGGCATATCTTAATTGATGTTAACCAAGTTTATCTCTCTTTTTAAGGAGGTCGGCCACGTTTTTAAGCCCCATCTTTTCAAGGGTCTTCTTTGTGGGATTACCGGTTTCAGCGTTATACCCCTCAAATTTGTAGAACCTGCTCTTCCAGTCTTCAAACTTGGCCCTGTCAAGCGTTCTCCCTGCACCTTTATCATATGTCCATTTTCCGTTCAGGTACATTGGCAGATCACTACCCCTGCCGGGCTGGTCATATATATAGTCAGGAAATACCTCCATTTTGCTTGTCCTGCCCTGGAGTATCCATATGGATCTGTCAAGAGTATATATCTTATGGCCCATTTCCATTCCATCAGCAAAGCTCAGGTCCTGGCCTGTTACAGCCTTCCAGAATTTTGGCTCTGCATTTGGTGTGGGGCCGCGTCTGTCTTCTGTGTTGTTGGTGATGCACATTGGCCATCTCCATCCGCAGAAACCGCCGCCGCCGATCCACATCTTTTCATAATGCTTTACCCATGCTACCTGCTTTACCTTGCTGTCAGAGTAGATACCGGTCGGGCCATCGCCATAGTCTATCATGTACTCATCACCGTTATATGGCACCATGGCATCTGTATAAAGCTTGGCTGCCTCTGCTGCTGTCAGGTAGGGGTCTCCTGACTGTGCCATCCAGTGAAGAGGATAATTTGCCATCATATGAAGCATCAGGTCACGTTCACCAAGGATTGAACCATAACCCCACTCTACCTCTGTCTGTGAATCATAATGTTCCTGGGTTCCCCAGTAGGTTAAACGGAGGATGCCTTTTTGCAGATCATCTTCATACAGGCCGTATTTGGCGGCAAATCTGGCTGCACCTTCGGCCATGTCATTACCGATTCCCTTGCGGTTGGATATTGCGTCAAGGAGCATCTGCGGGAATCCTGGGTCATTCATCTTGTCGATAGGCAGATCACACTCTATTTTTTTGCCTTTACCAAGAAGACCGCGCATGTTCAGGCTGCGCAGATAGCCCATTGTTGGCATGAGCTGCCAGTGGCCGAGCCCCATTTTCTGCATCATGTCATTAGCTACCCTTGATGCCTTTGCACTGCCTGGCAGGCTAAATATCATTGTTCCTGCACAAACTGATTCATTGGAATCACCTGTGGCAAGCCTCATACGACAGCCTCTCGGGCATGATGCACAGGCCGCAGCCCTTGCAGGAATAAGGGGAGGACTGCCATTGGTGACATTACCACCGCTCGGTGCGCCGCTTATAAGGCTGTAACCCATACCACCGAATCTTGCTGCCTCACGAGGGTTATCTACATTCCACTGAAACTGATTGAACCATAAACGGGCATCCATAAATGCCTTTGGATCGGCAATCTTTACACCGCCCGTGCCTATTGCGCTGATGGCTTTAAGATTTTTCGAACCAAAGACACCACCGAAACCGCACAATGCGGCCTGTGAACCAGGGCCATGAAGCAGGCAGCCAAGACGGCTAAGGTTTTCACCTGCGGGGCCGCAGCATACCACAGCAGGCACCTGGGTTGTAAAATCATCATCTGCAACCTGTGCCCATTCTCCCTGCCTGAGGCTTGGAATAACACGTCTGGCTATCTCCTCCTGGGTATCCCAGGTGTCCATACCCCATACACCCTTGCCATCTTCAATGGTTACCTTGTCATTAATTATATTTATCCATACAGGGGCACTTGCAGCCCCTTCAACTACGATACCGTCCCACCCTGCAAATTTAAGCTGAGAGGTAAAACGACCACCAAAGTTACTGTGGCCGAACCACTCTATGGGGTAGAGCATCGGGCCAAGACCCTGCACTTCACATCTCCCTGATGCAGGCACGTTTGTCCCTGAAAAGGGTGATGTCATCATTATTATAAGGTTTCTCTTGTCGAATGCCTCAAATGGCAACTGATCACCAACCAGATCAAAAAATATTGCTGATCCGATTCCATGACCTCCGCCAAATGCCAGATACTTTTCTGTTGAAATGGTGCTGACCGATTTATCAGTCAGGTTTACTCTTGCAATTTTACCTGTATATCCGCCTTTCATTTCCATCCTCCTATTGCTTTGCCTTTGGCTTTGGTCCACCAAACATCCTTGGTCCCATATTTTTATACTTTGGTGGTATTATCCTGCTGTCATCTACCAGACCCAGATTCAGGAAGTGATCATTGCGCAGGTTTACATTATATCCTTCGGTCTCTTTCTGGTCAGGTGTTTCAGTGACAAACTTAATGGCCTGCATGGGGCATGACTGTACGCATGCCTGTTTGCCGCCAGGACCGCCTTTTTCATCCCAGAAGGGGGTATCTATGCAAAGATCGCATTTTGTGGATTTTCCCAGGATGTGGTTCCATATGGTGCGGTGAGGCTGCTGCGGACACATTTCAAGGCATGTTTTACAACCGATACATTCCTCTTCATTGATCCTTCTCACGTTTCCGTTTTCTGTGTCAATAAATGCCGCTCCTACAGGGCAGTTGATGACACATGGCGGTGTTACGCACTGACGGCATACAGAGATCTGAAGGTCATCAGGGAATTTCCCGAATGAATTCTGTATTATCTGGATACGTGAAAGTGAAAGATTCTGCTCTCCATAATGAACCATTGAGCAGCTCAGCATGCAGGTAGTGCAACCGATACACTTTTTACTGTCATAAACCAGATAGCCTTTGGATTCGGGGTATGATGCCCCTTTGGCCTCTTCTGCAACAGCGGTTTTCACACCGGTTGACACGGCAATTGCTCCGGCAGCAAGCGCAGCGCTTCCGCCGACAAGGAATTGCCTACGATTCATTGTTTTTTCTGGGGCTTCTTTTTTGTCAGGTTTTTTGTTTTTTGGCATTCGTTGACTCCTTGATTGATAACGGGTTAAAATCATTTTAAACAAAAAATAAGTTCAAAATGGCCAGCTATTTATGAAGAACCCGGATAATATACCAAAGATACTATGAGTGTCAATGATCAAGAGAGCTTATTGTATTCTAATGATCTGCGGCCCTCATTCTTAATCTACTAATATATTTTCCAGGCCCTGTTTACTATTACCACCCGAAGGGTGTGTCTTTCGGGACTATTTCACAGTATGCCTCAGCCACATGGATAAGGTTGTCATATATCTTGAATGAGTGCCATACATCGAGTTCTCCGTCACCCCGAAATAGAGACCCCGGGCCGAAATTCATACGTACTGCCACTACGCCCATCTCCTCATCTACTGCAATTGTTCGGTATTTTATACCTGCGAGTGTAGGGATAAACTGCTTTTTCATATTATCGCAACCCTTGAAAAAGGTGCATTCCGGGCCTGCCATGAGCTGCCCGTTTTCGAACCGGTAGGCATTGTCAGCCATTGGCGAATCCACCTTTACAAAACTCCCGACCTTTAAACCCTCAGGGTATGTATCGGCCATTTTGATAGCCTTTTCTCTATCAACAAGCTGCTCTTTTTTGGGTACATAGGTCATACCCTTGCTTACGGTCTTCAGGTTTTCCGGGGTAAAGAGCATTCCCTCTTCCTTTCCCCTTACAACGGTTGACTCTATTTCACTTATCTTCTGATCCTCTATCTTAAGTCTGAAAACAAAGAGCACAGGCAGCTCTTTTTCTTCAATAACAAGGAATGATACAGCTACTCCCTGTTTTACATCAAGAATGTCACGCCTGTAGTCGGTCAGTTTGATCTTGCTCTGCCACAAACCTTGACCAACCTTTATCTCTTTACAGTCCTCTGTAAATTTTACCTTTGGTGAAAGGGGCAGGAGATCGGGTTTCTGAGCAACAAGCGCATCAAGATAACTTGTGACAAACCCCTTAAGGCACTCTCTGTCACATTTTGTAGATACACTTACGCAGGAGATACTGCTGAAAAAGATTAAAACAATTGTGAAAAATAAAGCCGGGACAGTTTTTTTTAACATAAACTCCTCCTATTTGATCATGACCAATTATTTGTTTTACTCTGCCTGAAAAAAACAGAAATATCAGAAAAAGAGCATTTTCTGAAAACAATCCATTCTATAATAGATTTTTTTAAGTTATACAAGCTGGAAATAGAGAGAGGTTTTATTTTATTTTAAAAAAACGCCGGAAGGATTTCCGGCGTTTTCTGTTTTTCAAAGTGAGTTTAAGGTGTGAACAACTATATTTCAGCTCTTTTTTGAATTATTTCACGCGTTTTGCCACAAAAGACATAGGGGGCATCTCGCCGCCGCCGGGAGGAGCGCCTGCACCCTCTGGTGCACCTTCCATCTTGCTTGTGAAAGAGAGCTTGAGCTCATCACCGGCCAGTTCGCCTGTATAGGCTATAGTCATCTTCATGCCACCCATGTCTACAGGGACATCAAATGTGATCTTATTGCCGTCGATTTTGCCGTTCAGGATCTGGATAGTGCTGTTTTCTGCACCAACAGTAGTTCCTGTAAGCTTGTTTCCATCTGCCTTGAAATCATAGGAAAGGTTCATTGGCTCACCACCCATGCCTGAATCAAATGTACCTGCCCATTTGCCGTCTATCTCTGCACCAAATGCAAGAGTTGCGACAAGTAAAAGTGCTGCCGTCATTACAGAAATCTTCATCTTAAAATCCTCCTTGTTGAATAATTTGCTTAAAATTGTTATTTAAATGATTAATGCAGGATTTGGAATCTATATGCAATTAGGCTTTTTTGTCAAATTAAAAAACATTTAAGGGAGGGTATGGACCCTTTGATACATAAACATAAAAACGGTTCCTCAGAGGGTTTTGTAAATGTGCTTCAAAAGATAATAGAACTGAATGCTGATAAGTACCTGAGCGGCCATGCAGAACCCGCGACAAAGGCTGAGATTGAAGCCCTGCGAAACAATATCATGGAAAAGCGGGAAAAGGTAGGGGAGATGGTAAAGGCCGGTAAAACCCTTGATGAGGTAAAACAGGCATTTAATATCCCTGCCGGTCAAAGCCGGTGGCCATCACTGGTTGAGATTATCTATGGTGAGATGAAGCAGTAGAAAATAGCATACATATCTAATAATACACTGGTTGACTAAAATATTTTAGAGGTGTACACTTTTGGCGTACACAAAGTCAAAGAAGGAGATTTGTATGCTTGAAGTAAACATAAGAGATGCGAGATCCAATTTGAGTTCCCTGCTGGACAGGGTTGAAGCAGGGGAAGAGATAATCATTAAACGAAGAGGGAAAACAATAGCTAAAATAGTGTCTCCTCATAATAATTGCAAACTCCCGAGCCTCAAAGAATTCAGGTCATCGCTAAAAATACAGGGGAAGCCGATGAGCCAATCCATTGTGGATGCCCGAAAAGAGGATCGTTTTTAATGATATATATAGATACAAGTGTTCTTCTTTCCTATTATTGTCCTGAACCTCTAAGCTCAAAGGCTGAAAAAATTATTATCAGGGCTGATTCTCCTGTGATCAGTCCTCTTACTGAAGTTGAATTTGCATCTGCTCTTGCAAGGAAAATAAGGGAAAAAGAGATCTCAACCGAGTCATCAGATAAAATACTCAATGAATTCAAGTCACATGTGCGACAGATGTTTTACAGGAAAATCCCTATTGATGCGGCTTGCTACAATCTGGCATTCAACTGGCTGTCAGGAAATGATACCCCACTCGCAACATTGGATTCGATCCATCTTGCTATAACCTCATTGAATAATTTGAAGATAATTACCGCCGACAAACAGCTGGCGAGAGCAGCACATAAATATGGTATCGATTATCAGCTACTGTAAATCCTTATAAATTAAAAGATATAACCGACCTTTTTTACAATTTTTTAACATATAAACGATTGAAATTAACCGAATAGTATAGTAAGTATACTATACAGCATGTGAATTATTATTTGTTTTAAGGAGAGTTTGTTTTGCAGAAGGATTTGGTTAGTAAGGTTGTTGCTGATCTGTTTTCTATCCCCACTTTTTCATCAAGGATTGTCAGAAGCAAATTTACAAAGGTTGCACTGGCCAATATCGAGGTCAGCCTGACACCTCTTCACTGCGAGATACTAAAGTTGCTTTCCGAAGAGGGCAGCCTTCCGGTCTTTGAGATCGGTAAACGGCTGGTACTGGCAAAGGCACATATGACCCAGCTTGTTGATAAGCTTGTTGAAAAGGAGATGGTTATTCGTGAACCGGACATAAATGACAGGAGAGTAACCAGGATTACCCTCTCTGAAACAGGAAGGCAGGGGCTGGATAGTCTGCATAACACTATAAGCGGTGCGCTTGAAGAGGCAATCTCATCATTAAGTGATAATGATCTTATGGAGCTGTCAGCATCACTGGATAAAATCAGGAATATACTGCCAAAGATGATGAAGGCATAGGGCCAGTATAATCGAATATTACAGATATTTTTAGAAAGGTTTAAGGAATTAATATTTATGAAGAAATTTGATAAAAACTCACTTGACAGCGACCATGTGGGCAGGTTGTTGTTTTTTTTTACTTTACCCGCCTTTTTTGCAATGGCAGTCCACACACTTTATAACATTGTAGATACTATTTTTATCGGTCAGTATGTAGGTCCATTAGCCATAGCAGGGCTATCTCTGGTGTTTCCCGTTCAGATACTTTCAATAGGAATAGGGCACATGGCCGGCATGGGCGGCGCTTCCCTGATATCAAGGTCACTTGGCGCCGGCAAAATACCACTCGCTCAAAAGGCAGTTGGAAACTCCATAATGATCACAGCAGTGTTATCCATTCTTGTTACCATACCCGGGCTCATTAATGTGCCCATGTTATGCCGGTGGCTGGGCGCTACAGAAAATACAGTTGTTTACGCCTCGGATTATCTCTTTGTAATACTCATTGGAATGCTCTTTATGACCTTTGGTATGACCTTAAGCACCCTGATAAGGGCTGGCGGCAACGCAAAAGTCCCTATGATAGGCATGGTTTGCAGTGCTGCATTGAATATTGTTCTTGATGCCATATTTATAATTCCGCTTGGAATGGGGGTAAAAGGGGCGGCCTGGGCCACGGTCATATCTCAGGTTTTATGCACGATCTATTTTTTAGGGTATTATTTCTGGGGAAAACCGACCTTAAGCTTCAAGGCATCAGATCTGTTGCCGGACTGGAAAATTATTAAGGATATTTTTGCGATTGGTGTTTCAGCCCTTGGTATGACGCTTGCTGGAAGTTTTTCAGCTATAATCGTTAACCGCACAGTAGTCTCCTTTGGCGGGGACATGGCCATGTCTGCCTTTGGAATTGTTAACAGGGTTATGATGTTTGCCATAATGCCATCAATAGTGGCAGCACAGGGGCTTCAGCCGATCATTGGTTTCAACTATGGCGCAGGCCGTTTTGACAGGGTAATTAAAAGTATCAAGATAGGAACCTTTGCAACCACATTGATCGGGGTTCTTGTTTACCTCTATGTATTTTTCAAACCGGAATCTGTCGTAATGATTTTTACATCCGACAGGGAGCTGATAGCGCTATCATCCTATGCGGTTAAACGTGTGTTCTGTGTAATGTATTTGATAGGGCTCATTAATGTCGGCGCAACTGTTTTCCAGTCAATAGGCAAGGCAGTGCAGTCATTTTTGTCAACTGTAACGAGGTCCATACTGTTTCTGCTTCCGGCTATTCTTATAATGCCCGGTTTTATGGGGCTGGATGGTGTGTGGTGGGCCTTTCCGATTGCGGATTTTTTAACCTTTGCCCTGGTTTTATTTATGCTGGCCCCCCTGTGGTTTGAATTAAAAAGGATGAATTCAAAAGCAAAAACAGCATCAGGTGATGCCCTGATTTCCGATGGTCTGACAGGTTCTTCCCAGGCGGTTGCCTGATATTTAAAACAGCTTAAATATGCAGTGGTGTCACATTATCACCACTGCATATTTATCTATATCAACCTTTTACGCCCCAAATAACCTGCTTCTGAAAAGAAAGAATACTGCCCCCATAAGGCAGAATCCGGCCCAGAGGTAATCCAGTGTTATCTTTTCTTTTAAAAAGAATATGGAGAAGGGTACAAAAATAAAAAGTGTAATTATCTCCTGGATAATTTTAAGCTGGCCGACACTAAGCACCGAATGGCCGATCCTGTTTGCAGGGACCTGTAAAAGGTATTCAAAAAGGGCAATGCCCCAGCTTACAAGGGCTGCAACAATCAATGGTTTATGGTTAAGGTTTTTAAGGTGCCCATACCAGGCAAATGTCATAAAGATATTGCTGCAGCAGAGCAAAAAAACAGTAATAAAGAAGCGGTTCATCTTAACTCACAATAACAGGTTTTAAGTGATTCTACCTTTTTTCCCAGTGGTATTTATCCTCTTTTACACTGATCCAGTAAAGGTCGCCTGAATCCCTCCAGGGATCAAGGACGATCCCTTCAAAAAAATCTTTTCCCTTTGCTGTAACCACAATAGTATTATGCTCACGGAACTTTTTCCCCTTATCGGCTACAGCCTCATAAAGGTTAAAGGTTTTAAGGTTAAGTGTTTTAAACTGTTTCATAAGGTCTTCTGCCCATTGAAAACATAAGCCTCTATCCTTTAACCCTATATTAACCAGGATATTATGAAAATGGGGCTGCTTTATAATCCTGTATTCATATGCCAGATAAAGCGAGTAGAGTATGCCTGTTTCAGCGAGCCTTCTTGCCTCAGCAGGGTTTGTGTTGTTCCCCAGCGCTGTCAGATCATGCTGGAGAGATTCTATCCTGTTAAGTGTTTCCTGAGGCAAGCCCTTAAGATTTCCTTTGAGTGCATCATTGATGCCCATATGTGAGGTTGCACAGGAGCTTAAAAAAAGAACTGATAGAAAGAAAAAAATGTATATGAATAAATTTATTACCTTGTTGCCTTTAAAAAATATAATCATCTCAAATCCCTGATTATCGCCTTAACTGCCAATCTGCCTGAACTCAGCGCAAAACTGCTAGCCGACCCCTCAATTAGAAGGTCATATGTACTATCATAAAGCCCGCCCATGTCCTGCCCAGTTACATGAAGATGAGGTATGGGCTCATCATTTGTGTCAAGAGCCTGCATCTCTCTATTCACTTTTACCCCGCCAAGGGTCAGAAAAAATGCCCTGAGCCCTTTCAATGCATAATACGGCCCATTAGCGGTGTCAAACTTTATAAGGTGCTCAGGTCTTCTATTAAATTCAGGGTCTGATTTCAAGTCTGAAAAAGTATTAACCTTATCAATGATTGTCTTGAGTTTTTCAGGCCTGATATGTATCTTTTTTGCAAGCTCCTCTATTGTATCAGCCCTGTATGCAAAACCTTCCTCTATCCCTTTTATTATACCTTCATCAAGGGCATCCATTTTATCTCCAGGAACCACAATGTCATTAAAGGGTATAAGGGGGCCGTTTTCAATTAATGACCTCTTCATCTTTTCATCAAAGATAGACCACATGATACCACCGTTTGAGGTCATGGCATTGTAAACATCACTGAAGATAGACCCCAGTGATTCATTGTAAAACCTCTCCCCCTGTTTATTAACCCATAAGTATGGCTGTATAAGGGCGCATCGGGTCTGTTTCAGATAATCAGGTCCCCGGAACTGATTTATGGCAGGTTCATGATCCAGATATGGGCTGTTACCAGCAATGGCACCCATGCCTGAAAGCTGCGCATTAACCCTTAAGGCCATATTGATGCCATCACCCATGCGGCCGTCTATCTCTGGGCCGCGGTAAATGAGCCTTGCCATACCGGGGATGTTTATATCAGGTACATATTTTTTAAGCATCTGCCTGTTGCTGGCAAAACCACCTGTTGAAAGGATAACTGCATGTGCCATGATATGTATCTTTTTTCCTTCTTTTGTTTCAGCAGTTATACCTGTTATCTGCCCGGAATCGTCCGTGAGTATTTCCTTTGCAGGTGTTTCTGTAAGTATGGTGCCCCAATATTTTTTTATTTTATTGCTTAATATCTTTACTACCTTTGCACCCCCGCCCTTGAAGATATGCCATACATTAAGGCTTTTTTCAGGGGGAAACAGCGTCTTAATCCCCTCAATCCTGACACCTTTCTCCATTAACCAGTCTATGGTTCGCCCGGATTCACTTAGCAGGGTTCTGATAACCGGAGCATTGCAGCGCCAGTGATGAAACTCCATTACCCTTAAAAAAACATCATTAACTGTGGTCTCGATGCCCTTTTTTTTCTGATAGCCGGAACCTATGCCCAGCGACCCCTCCGGTAAAAGACCTGCGCCTCCTGTAAAATTCATCTTTTCAAGCAGAGTCACAGTCAGGCCGTTTTCAATGGCAGTAAGTGCGGCAGAGAGACCGCTTAATCCTGCGCCGGCAATAACTATGTCTGATTTGATGAATTCGTTTTTCGGGATGGGATTATTGATGTTCATTTTAATTATCTTTATACATTTACCCGGTTAATCGCCTAATATTATTGGTTAAAATATCCATGAAATATATCAGGACAACAGGTATATGACAAGATCAAATAAAAAAACAGATATAGAGAAGTTTTATGCAACTTTTATAAATATCATCCTGTATATAAGTTAAATGGAAACAATAAACCCAAATATCCTGACCAGGTCAGATGAAGAGCTGATGCAGCATGTTGCTGAAAGAAATACGGCATCCTTCAAGGCATTATATAAGAGATATGAACTTGCGATCTTCAATCTGATACTAAAATATACTGGTGATAAAAGCCTTGCACAGGACCTGCTTCAGGAGACTTTTACAAGGATATGGTTTGCAGCTCACTCCTTTAACCAGGAAAAGGGCAGGTTCAAGACATGGCTGTTTACTATAGCCCTGAATATTACAAAGAGCGAAATGTCTAAAAAACAGTATTCATATTTTTATCAGGAGATATCGGAGAAAGATTTTACAGAAGCCGGCCTGGAAGAGATGGATGAGAAGATGCCTGATGCCAGGATGGTTAATATTGAAATACGGAAACATGTGAGGTTTGCCCTTTCCAGGCTTGAACCTTTCATGCGCGAGGTAATTATTTTAAGGCATTATCAGCAGTTGAAGTTCAGTGAGATAGCCCAGATTACAAATACACCCGAAGGAACCCTGAAATCCAGGTTTCACAGGGCAATATTATTACTTAAAGAACATTTAACAGGGATGGATAAGAGCTATGCAACATCCAAATAAAGACAGACTGATTGAGTTTTATTACAGCGAGGCTAATGACCTTGAGGCAAAGAGGGTTTTCAAGCACCTCCAGTCCTGCAATGATTGCCTGGAATACCTGAATACCCTTGACCACATTACAGGGCAGCTTGATCACTTTGTTAACCAGACTCCTTCAGAGGACACCTTTGACCTGATTATGAAAGATATAGAGGTTGTACCCCTTAAAAACACATATAAAAAAGAGCTGTTCTCGGTGCTTCCTTTTATCAGGATAGTTATATTTATTCTGTTTGTTCTGGCAGCCCTGCATTTCTGTCAGGGTTGGCTTACTATTTTGCCTTTATGGGAAGTTATCAGAGAATACAGAATTATACAGGTTTTAGGTAGTTATGGATTAGTGGCTGTTGTCTTTTTTATCTTTGGAAGTTTTGTAACCCTTTCCATAACCCCGGTATTACTAATGGACTCTGAAAGGTTAAAAAACATGATCAGGCAGGTGTGTAATTATGGAGAAACAAAATAGTTAATGGAGGTAATTATGAATAGAAAAAAACTTATAAGAAGACTGGCCATCCCCGCAGCCGTTATTTGCATAGTTACAATAATGGCATTAATTTTTCAGACACCCTTTGAAAAAAAGCAGGAAAAACAACATGAAGAAAGATTAAAGGCTCATATAAATGAACTTATACAGAACTATCAGAAATATGTCACTGAAACCGCTTCAAAGATTAAAGCTATCCCTGTTGATCCGAAGATAATCGGTGAAATTCAGTCAAAAATCCTGAAGGAAAATCAGGTTAAGTTATACCTGTGGCTCGCAGACAAAAATGGTGAATTTGTCTTCGGCAGCCCTGCAATAGCATTTGCCAAGATGAACCGGATGTATGAAAAGTATAAAAACAGCATTCAGAATGACGGCCATTTTTTTAATCAATTTGATTATCTCTCAAAACTTATATCTCATAACGAGGAGATAGATTTTTCTGAATTTGAGTCTTATACGGTTTTTAAAAACCAAAAATATAAATGGCGTTTCTACAAAGAGGGAGGTGTTTACAGGCACAATTATATTCAGCCATACCGGTTTTTACTCTCCTCTCTTGTAACTGATGAAACAGGCAAGGTAATAGGAGAGATGTTTCTTAAGGTAGATGATTTTATCAACCATGAACTTTATTACAGAGGCGTTGCCGATGGCATAACAGACACGTTAAAACCCATATTCGGCTTTATGGCTCTCTTTTCAGGCATGTTTCTGTGGTTCCTGTTACCAGCCTGGGTTTACACCGATGCAAGGCAGCGGGATGTTAGTAAACCCGGTTTGTGGGCATTTCTTGCGCTGATATCCCTGTTCTTCGGGCTTACAATCTATCTGCTTGCAAGGCCAGAAAACTACAAGGTCTTTCATTGCCCACAGTGCGAAAATGAACTTAACGGTACAAAGGCATTCTGCCCCCATTGCGGATTTGATCTGTCAGGCACGTTCTGCAGGCAATGTCAGTATCCGGTAAAACAATCATGGCAGTTTTGCCCCAATTGCAGGGCCAAATTACAGGAGCCAAAAAAAACTGAAGAGGGTAGTAAATAAAAAAAGCGGCCGGGAGGAGGGTAATTCTCCCGGCCTTTCTTTTTTAAATGGAATTAATTCTAAGCTAAAACATTAACTGGATAATAAAGAACAATCACACAGATGTCAATAATTTATAGCTAAAGATATTGTAAATTATTTGTAAAATCTATCTGTTATTAAGACCTGATTAATGGTTTATATTTGAATTTCTGACCACCCACCGATACCTCGATCATCAGGCCTCCTTTACTATGTAAAAAGATAGCCATGCCTTTATAATAGGTAGTTTGGGCCTGCAAAAGGGTATTCGGGTTTTTACTGGCTCCGGCACTGCTGCCAAAGTTGCCGGCCTGGGCCTCTACTCCTGCTGTAATAGCTACGGCCTGTGCAGTGGCATTAAATTCAAATGCACCGATGGTAAATTCATCAAAGGCCCGTTTGTCTTTAAAAAAGATGATTTCACTGAATTTCTTTCCACCTGCCTGAAAACCGATTGAACCCTCTATTACAGTAACCCTTCCAGTGAATTCCCCGCCCCTGAAGACCTTTCCATTGCCATATGATCCGCCAAAGATAAGGCCACCTTTTCCAATTGATGGGAAAATTGCATAACCATAACAGTTGTTTAAAAAACTATTTGACACATTTGATTCCCTGAATATTTTTATGGCATTTGCATAATCATCATCTTCTCCAGCAAGGGAAAGCGGGGAGAGATTAATCAACATCATAATGAATATAATTAAAACATATTTCAGCCTTTTCATATTTTTCTCCTTTTTAGATTGGTGCCTTATACAAAAAAAATAAATATATAGCAAAAAATATCAGGATTTAACCTGATACAATTATTTACAATGCCTGAAATCATTGGTGCACGATATTAAAAAGTAAAATGAGTACCCTAAATAGCATTATTATTACTGATTGTTACTACAATTATTCCCTGTTTCCATGTTTATTAATTAGTGTTAATATGTTTTTAAAAATATCTTATATTAAAAAATTAAATATATTCATAGGGTTAAATAAAAAAATATTAAAATATCGATCAAAATTCATTATCAGGTGTCTAATGAACCGTTATTACAGATTGTATTGCAGCGTGTTTATATGTCTGAAGATCTGAAACCACTTCAGGGAAGGAGAAACATCTTGAAGAGCTTAATTATAATAGTTTTATCATTATTGTTTACGGCCGGAACCATGTACGGTCAGACAAATCAACCACCTCCTGTACCATACGAGGAGCAGCCGGAAGTGCAGACACGCGGTCCTGTAAATGAGGCATTTGCGCAGCCGGTAGCCATTGAAGAAAATGAGGGCTATATAGTGCCCAAGGCACCGCCTGTCGACATAGAGGAGACTCTCCCTGCGAAAAGGCCAGTAGGCGAGCAGTTTGCATGGATACCCGGATACTGGGCCTGGGACTCGGAAAGGGATGACCATATATGGATAAGCGGATGCTGGAGGGCAGTTCCCCCTGGCAAATACTGGAATCCTGGTTACTGGGCAAAGGTACAAGGCGGCTACAGATGGGTGGCCGGTTTCTGGGCACCTGTAAGTAATGCAGAGGTCGAGTATTTACCTCCGCCCCCTGCGGTTACCTATATTGAACCGGCAGGAGCTGATAGACCCGATATGATATGGGTACCGGCATGCTGGTACTGGTCTAATGGCCGCTATACTTTGCGGTCAGGCTACTGGATTCAAGCCCGTGAAGACTGGGTCTGGGTTCCATCACATTATTTATGGACACCGCGTGGCCATGTTTTTGTGAGCGGGCACTGGGATTATCCGCTTCTCCACCGTGGCGTATTGTTTGCGCCTGTTTATTTTCGTGGGAATCTTTATGGAAGACATAGATTATCTTATTCGCTGAGTATTGTCCTGGATCTGGGTAACCTTGAGTTTGGCCTTTTTACCAGGCCCGGGTACCGGCACTATTATTTTGGAGATTACTATGACAACTTCTATATTGGGATTGGTATTTTCCCGTGGTTTGAGAGCGTAACAAGACGCACATGGTATGACCCCATCTATCTGCATAACCGCTGGAGTCATCGAAGGCATGATCGCGACTGGTGGAAGCATGAACGGCGCGAATATGAACGGCGCAGGGCTGATAGAGATTTGCGGCCTCCAAGGACATATCATGAGATGGAACGTCGTGTGAAAAATATGGCTGAATCCCGGAAAAAAAATTATGAGGTGGCCGCCCCTATGAACAGGATTATTGAAAGGAAGGCAACCACCTTCAAGTACAGGCAGATCAAACCTGAAGACCGCAGACAGATATCGAGACATTCCGAAGACCTTCAAAAAAATATCAGGGAGAGAAGTCAGAGGGAGGCACTTGAAAATTCAATCAGAAACGATCGGCCAGTGAGGGTGAACACCCGCACGCAGAAACCTATAGAACGGCAGGCCCCGATAAATCGCCCAGGAACTGATATTAATAAAATAGAAAGGCCGGAAATGCGAACACCGGTAGAGGGTAATAATTCTGATGAAAATAATTCAAGGCGCAGTGTAACTTCGTACCCCAGGCCTGTACGCTCGGAAGAGGTGAGGGGTGAGCGCTCAACTACTCCATCTACTCAGGGAAATGTTAAAGAGAGTGTACAGCGCAAAGATCGACAGGTTAAACCTGATAATGTGAGAACTCCTGCTCCACAGGTATATGACAGGTTTAAAGAGGAGCTTAAAAAGAAACAGGCTTCATCTGATCAGGGTGAAATAGAGGTAAAACAAGAGAGAAAAGCCAGACCAAGGATTGATAAAATTAAGAGATAATTCAATATATTTTAGGTCATAATCAGGAGAGGGGCCATTGCGAAAGCTATGGCCCCTGTCATACCATCTATATCGTCTCTTATGCCCTGATGCTGCAAAGGGCCTGAAGGATACTAAACCTGTTATCAGACTGCTGCTGCAAAACGCTTATCTCTTGATCTTTAAGGTGATTGAACTTACCTATCAGTTTCAGCATCTCATTTATCGGTTTTGGTTTGGCTACTGGTTGAGTAATCCTATAAGCCCCGTTTCCCACTTCCCACAGAGGGAAATAGTTTGACTGGACTGCGGCACGACACACTGTAATGGATGAATCAGGTTTTACCTTCCAGCCTACTGTGCATGGGCAGAAGACATGCAGATATACAAACCCCTGTTTTACCATCTCCTTTGCCTTTGTAAGTTTTTTTGCGTAATCCTCCAGGTGGCTTAGGGTTGCAGTGGCAACATAGGGGATGTCATGCATGGCCATTATCATGGGCATATTCTTTGAATTGGTTGTCTTTCCTATGCTTTTTAATCCAACCGGGGTAGTGCTTGTTGCTGCTCCATAAGGGGTAGCGCTGCTTCTCTGAACACCTGTGTTCATGTATCCTTCATTATCATAACAGATATAGATAATGTTTTCGTTGCGCTCTGCTGCACCGCTTATGGTCTGTATGCCTATATCCTGTGCGCAGCCGTCACCTGTATGACATACAATTGTGGCGTCAATCCCTGCCTTTTTGTAGTACCTCGCCAGACCTGTTGCACTCGATGCGACACCGGTCATAACACAGGCATAGTAAGAATGTTTGTGCCATGCCCTGTCATTCTGGCCATGTATGGTTGGCGCGCTGCATCCCGGTGTGCCCAGCAGGATACTATCTTTGCCCATGATCTTTGAAACAAGGCGAAGATTAAGTTCCATTATACAACCAGGGCAGCATGCATTCCCAGGAGAAAACTGGTCTTCATCGCAAAAGTACTCAGTAACTTTTGGTAACTTATTTAATTTTTCAGCCATAATAATTCCTTTCTTCCCTATGGTAACCAGGTAAGTTCCTGGTAGGGTTTGTTCTGGGATGCCTTATAAATCTCATCGACCATACCTGAGATATGTTCCTTGGTAATATCCATATTGGCAAGACCATCAATAAAGCTCAACATGGGCATGATGCCGATGTGCCTTGTCAGGGCGCATACCTCCTGAAATACAGGCCCGCAATTCCAGCCAAAACAGATGCTGCGATCCAGAACCCCGATCGCCTTTTTACCCTTTAAAATATGGCATAATTTTTCAACAGGGAAGGGGCGGAAGAAACGTAATTTTACTAACCCTACCTTTATACCCTGCTCACGTTTGGCATCAATAACTGTCCTTGCAGTACCAACAGCGCTTCCGGTTGCAACCAGAACAATATCCGCATCATCACATCGGTACGACTCAATCTGACCGCCATAACCGCGCCCGAATTCATTTTTAAAATCTTGATCGATTTTATCCCACAGCTCTTTGGATCGTTCCATGGCCGCCATATGTTTCTTGCGGTATTCGACAAAACCCATGCCAATACCATGGCTCCCGCAACCGGTGCCTGCGCCGGCAACTAACTTCATTCTCTGTGGCTGCTCTTTTAAAGGCGCAAGAAAACGATCCACATCCTCCTGTTCAGGGATATCCACACTCTCAGCCAGAAAGGAGAGATAATAACCATCATAGTTTACCATAACAGGGAGCTGGATATCATAGTCTTCAGCCAGCCTGTATGACATTATGATGGTATCCAGTATCTCCTGGCAGTTTTCAACCACAATCTGGATCCAGCCGGAATCTCTTGTGCAGATCATATCCTGCTGGCCAGAATAAACCGCATGTATTCCGGGCGGCTCTCGATTGACATTTACCATAACAAGCGGGGCCCTGTAGCCGGATGTCTGGAGCATGGTATCATACATATAAACAAGCCCGTATGATGAGGTGGCTGTAAATGCCCTGCCTCCAGCCATGACAGCGGCACATGCCACATTCTGTGCCGAGTTTTCACCCTCTACAGCAACATATTCACAGTCAAGCAGGCCATCAGCATGAAATTTAGCAAGCTGCTCCACAAGTTCACTCTGTGGGGTAATCGGGTAGGCCGACACCACATCTGGGCGGCAGCGAAGTACCGCATAGGCCGCAGCGGTATTTCCGGTAATTACCTTTATATTTTTAGATCTTGCAGTCATCAGCATAATCTCCTTCCTGTGTCATAGTAATTGCTTTTTTCGGGCATTCCTTTGCACATATACCGCAACCCTTGCAAAACCCCAGGTTAATTAAAAAGTAGTCATCTTTTATACTTATACATTGTGGTGGGCAAAAGGTCATACATATGCCACAACCATTGCATATCTCGTTATTTATGACAGGACGAGAGGTTCTCCAGTCACCTGTGTTCAGACATAGAAGGGGGTTATTGCCGTCAGACCAGCATGCCTCATATTTGTAGATATATTTTTCTTCTTTTTTTAATCCCATGAATAGACCTCCACTTCATTATATCCCCTTTGTGCATTCCGGATATTTCTCTCCAGCATATCACCTTCAAGGTAATCACCGAATCCTCTGAAAATGGATTCCAGCGTGACCCACCCGGTGGTGGCAGCAAGCGCCCCGATCAGGCAGGTATTTGGTATATCCCTGCCGATTTCACACAGGGCTACCTGGGTTGCGTTAATAACCCCTGCCTTTTCAAGGTTATCTGAAGGTCTGCCGTTAAATGGTTTCGGGCTATTAAGTATCAGTACACCCCCTGGTTTCAGACCTTCATAAAGGTTTCCTATTTCAAGAAGGGTAGGGTCTATAACCATAAGACAGTCGGGTGTATAGATCTGGGTCTTCTCCCTTACAGGCTCTGTATCAAAACGGGTAAAGGCTACTACAGGCATTCCTCTGCGTTCAAACCCGTACATGGGAAAACTTGCAACATGTTTTCCCTCATAGGCGCAGGCAGAGGCAAGCATCCTTGCTGCAAGCACTGCTCCCTGCCCACCCCTTCCGTGAAATCTTATCTCTTTTGCGGACATTACTTGTATGCTCCTTTCCATGATATCCGGACTTCGTCCAATAATCTTTTTTCTATGTCTGTGCGTAATGCCTTTTTATCCAGTTTCCCTGCATTTGTCATGGGCATATTCTCTATAAAGACGACCCGTTCAGGAAATTGCAATACAGAGGCATTCTGGGATTTTAAAAAATCTATAACCCCTTCAAATGTAAGCGCAGCACCTTTTTGTGCTTCTATGTAGGCGCAGACCCTCTCGCCCATGAGTTTGTCAGGCATGGGAATAACCCCTACAAGGGCAACATCAGGATGCAGTATAATAAGCTTTTCTATGTCAGTAGCGCTTATACTCTCTCCACCCCTGTTGATCATCTCCTTGATCCTGCCACAAAGGGTTATATAACCCTGTTCGCTTATCATGGCAATATCTCCTGTCCTGAAAAATCCATATTCATCAAAGATTTTGGCATTTTCTTCAGGATTATTGTAATACCCTGAAAAAACAGACGGACCTTTTACCAGCAGCTCACCGGGGGTATTACATGGTAATTCTGCACCTTTTGAATCAATAACCTTATATGTATCATAGGGGAATGTAGGTCTGCCCACAGTGCGGCAAATAGTATCAAAACTGTCTGCTGTGCGAGTAATGCAGGTCATTCCCTCGGTTGCGCCATATCCATTATAATAACTGACATTCAAACGATCTGTGATCTCTTTTATCATATCACTGTGGCTTGCACCCCCACCGGAGTGCATCTTTTTCAGGGAACTCAGGTTATACTTATCTATATCCTCATATTGAAGCAGTCTCTGGGCAAGCGTGGGGACCCAGATTACAGACGTGACCTTCTCCTCTTCTATTGTCCGGCAAATATCGGAATTGTCGGTTGATTTTTGAAACACAAGCGTCCCCTGTGTTATTATGCTGCCAAGGAGCCCCTTTGAAAATGAGAGATCATGGCCCACAGGCCCTACAACCATATTGATATCTTCGCAGTGCTGATCCCATGACCTTGAACAGAATTCAACCGCACAGGCAAGGCTGTTGTGAGTGCGTGGCACTATCTTTGGCTCACCGGTTGTCCCGCCTGTAGGCCCCATATGGGCAACCTGACGCGGGTCAGGCCTGCGGTTTGTCAGCAGGATTCTATTTTCCTTTGTTAAAGGGGTTTCATGGATCAGATCTTCCATGCATTTATAAACCGCACCTTCAATCTTACCACGAACAGTGATCACATTTTTTATCTCAGGATGATCTTTAAGCACGCTTTCAACCATTGGTGCGTAATCGAATTTACTTGTTCTGGCTGCTACAACCCAGTATTTTGCCCCAGTAAGTTTTATAAGCCTCTCTATCTCAAATTGCCGGTACCTGTCGATCAGAAGCACTGGGATTACCCCAATCTTCTGACATGCAAAATAGACAAAAACAAATTCATTCCAGTTGGGGAGCTGCACAAGGACACGGTCAAGGGGTTGAATACCCAGTTTGATCATGGCAACAGCTAAACGATCAGCCTTTTCGCGCGCCTCACCATAGGTATAGCGGCTTACCCTGTCAATAAATGCCACTTTGTCAGGATGGATATCAGCTGCCAGATCAAGATAATCACCTAATGTAAAACCGCGCCACCAGCCCCTGGCGATATATCTCTTTTCATCTTCAGCTTTATATGGAACTGCACCTTCAAGTAATTTGAACATCCGTGACCTCCATATGGGTTTAAATCTCACAACCGATTTTTGCGCCATCCCTTATGGCATCCACTATCAGACCCGGCTCCTTACAGCTTCCTATCACATAGATTTCAGGCACAAGCTCTTTAAATTTTTCTACAATACTATTATCAGGCTCCCAGTCCTGGGTGCTGATTATGTTTTTACCTCTCAGGATATATCTACGTTTGTCTTTCAGGCTTATGGTTAGCCCCTTATCTGAAATGGTGCGGTATTCTACATCAGGCCATATGGATACATTATTCTGTTTCAGCCATGGCCACAGACTGACTATATCATCTATGGTCATTCGATCTCCCAGCTCCTTTTCAGGGCCGTTATGCACCATGGTCACCCTGCGTCTGCGCTTGACAAGATATTCCGCAAGTTCGCACCCATGCAATGTTCCGCCCATTATCACAACACTCTTTCCAACGGGCATCCAGATCTTTGACAATTTTTCAAGCTGAGCTGAACTGAAGAATTTAAGCATAAATTTCAGCATACCATGAAGTTTTTCAGTATTGATCACCTTGGGGTTATCTGCTCCTGTAACACCGATTTTACCATGGGCTGCACCTGATGCAATTATAAGCACATCAGGGCGTTCACGCTGGATGATCCGGGATGTGACCTCACTCTTTAATCTGACCTTTACACCCTCTTTTTTCAATTGTGTGGATAGATACCTGACAAACTTGGTCATATCCTCGGTTTCAAGGTCCTTCACAATGGCTGCAAGAGGAATTAACCCGCCAAGGTAGCTGTTTTTTTCATACAGTACTACATCATGTCCGCGCTGTGCAGTAACCCTGGCTGCCTCCATTCCTGAAGGCCCTCCTCCAATAACGAGTACCTTTTTTTTCTTTTGAGCAGGCCTGATCTGAAATTCAGGAAGGTGCTCCTTACCAAGGTATGGGTTTGTCCTGCATGCAAGCACCTGATTGCGGTTACGGCAGTCAAAGCAGTAAAGGCAGCCGTTACACCAGCGGATGTCATTAATACGCCCCTCTTTGGCCTTATTGGGAAGATCCGGGTCAGCAAGAAGACGCCTTGTCATGCCCACAAAATCAAGGCTCCCCTTTTGGAGATACTCTTCGCCCAGCATCGGATCAAGCCGGCAGGCAGTCCATACAGGGATCTTTACCCCACCCTTTTTTACCGCCTCTACAAGGGGAACAGATGCGCCACGTCCATTCCGGCTCCAGTCATAATCTTTTGGGAGGTCATCAGGCGGGGCAGGGTAGAGTATGCGGTCAGGCTGTATAAGCCCCCCGCGATGCCCATATCTCTCACCGCGCAGGTTAAGGCCATCTGCCACCTCAGCTACACATTTGGCAAGCTCCACACCCTCTTCAAGGGTGGTAGCCCTCGGGTGGTTGTATTCCACAGCGTTCATGATTACATGGATGGCAAACCCAGGCCCGGTTCGTCTGCGCGCCTCTTCGATACAGCGGCGAAGGAACCTGGTGCGGTTTTCAAAACTCTGTGGGCCGTACTCATCAGTACGTTTATTCCATATCCTGGAAAGGAATGTATTACCCTGATGTGCTGTGCCATGATTGAATTCACATGCATCAAAACCTGCCCTGTATGCCCTTTCAGCAGCGCCTGCCCACAGGTTGATCTGTTCTTCGAGCTCATCCCTTGTCATCTCGCGGCTGGGCAGAAAATCAGGCCCTGGGAGCTCTTCCTCTGTCATGGAAGAGGCACATTTGATATCCCTTATTTTGGGGTCTCTGGGTAAAAGCCCGGTAGGGTTCCATGGCCCGGCATGCTGGAACTGGATAGATGCCTTGCAGTCATGTTTATGTATCGCATCGGTCAGTCGCTTAAAACCGGGTATAAGGCGGTCATCGTCCATGTGAAGCTGTACACCCTCATAGTTGCCCGCTGCATCATAATGTACATGCTGGATGCCCAGGGGATATTCTGTTCCGCATGATTCAACAACAAGTAATCCAACACCGCCTTTTGCAAGTCTCTCATAATAGGTGATCATCCTCTCGCCAACATTCTGATCAGGGTCAACAAATGAGGAGCCATTGGCTGTTTTAATAATCCGGTTTTTCACCTTCATTTGCCCGATCATACCCGGCTCAAACAGTTTTTGAAACCTGTAACCCATAACTATCTCCTCTATAAGAAAAAATGCCAGTTTTCTGAGAGAATTACAGATGAATGTTAAAGTTTATCATCCACAATCCTGGCAGCGTTTTTGAGTGTTGAGACGCTCTTTTTTAATCCTTCTGCTTCGTCAGGGGCGAGCTGGTATTCCAGTATCTCCAATACCCCATTTTTACCCAGTCTTACAGGGACAGACATGCTGATCCCATTCACACCATACTCACCATCAAGCATAACAGAACATGGAATAATATCCCCGGTATTCTCAACAATCGCTCTTACAATCCTTTCAAGGCCGATGGCGCATGTCCAGCCTGCTGTTCTTCCTGACTGGAGTTCTTCAAGCCTCTTTAATATATTAGGGATCTCTGAGCGGATCTTTGCCTTAATCTCTTCACTTACATTTATTTTTTTTCCATCGATTTTTGCAGTGCTGAAGAGATAGACCTGTGTTGATCCATGCTCCCCAATAACAAGCCCGTCTACCTGGCTTACCTTCACTTTACAGGCCTTTGCAAGCATCTCCCTGAAACGAAAAGAGTCATTAATGGAGTACCCGATGATTTTTTTAGGGTCAAACCCTCCTGAAAGCCAGGTTGCGTAGTTCAGTGGGTCTACAGGATTGGTAGCTGTGATTACAATGGCATCAGGGCAGTATTGTTTTATTTTGATTGATATCTGTTTGATCAGCTCAATGTTTTTGGGCAGCATCTCCATCCGGTCGGCAATCAGTCCCTGCTGGACACCGGCAGCGTTGATAATAATATCGGAACCGGACATATCGCTGTAATCGCCTGTACGGATGATCACATCCCTTGAGGAAACAGCTGTACTGATATCAATAGCATGCTGCTGGAGGAGATTTTGCCTTGTCCCGCCGATCATTAAAAACTCATGGGCCAGCCTATTTGCGGCAAGATAGAAAACTGCGGGGGCACCGACACTACCTGCTGCACCTATTACTGTGATCTTCATACATCCTCCAGGGCATATTTTTTTTAAGCGCCTGAAAATATATAAATCCTAATTATTTTACAGCTTAAAATTATATCTATCATGAGACTCTATATGATTCCAGATATTTCTAATAATAAATCAGAATAATGTGAAAAAGATAAAAAACAGAGAGTTATCAGTAACCTTCATAGAAAAAAAGACTATGTTGCTGATTAAATTACTGTTAAAAAATTTAGATATTGTGTGAATCCTCAATGCTCATTTTTATCTCTATACCTTTTTTCCCGCCTGGTGGTAACTCAAGAGGTAATCTAAAAAGCAGGCTGGAGCCCTGATATGTGTGTTCAAATCCATCTTCTGATTTTGACACAGTCATAATGGGATAAAACCATGCTGTTACAGGAAGGGAGAACTCATACCTGACTATGAGTCCATCTGTTTTATTTATAAGGTTGAATGCCCTGACATTATTTTCTTCGCCAGTCTCATGTATCCCACGTTTTTTATCAGTTTCGGGAAGGTGATAGTACTTTGCAGGGTCCTGATCAGAGTAAAGATTGATATTAAACTCACAGCCAAATACCCTTGAGATATAGTCCATTCCAATATTATAAAAATTATAGGTAAAAACCATTTCAGAATCTAATGAAATATTAATAGCCTTTGATAAACAAGGTGTTACTGTTGATAGCTCAAGTTCTATCTTAATATTATCTTCTTTTGTAACCATGTTTTTCAGGTTATAGATTTTACTCGAAAGGTCTGCATCAGGGTGGTACTGTGCCCTTGAATAATTTTCCAGTGAGGTCTCGTTTGTAAAATAATGGTCAAGCAGGGATATCCTTGGATAATGGTCATAGACGAGAAGTGATTCTATGTTATCTATGCCTTTATTCTGTATATCATGTATTGATGTAATACCATCATTAGAGGTGCTGGCTTCATTATGTGCACTGATGCTGTTATGGTACGCCTCTTTTCTTCTGGTCAGGGTGTCTGTAAGATTATATCCTTTCTTAAAAAAGGAGATATCAAAAATACCACCGCCAGAGGCAGGAGCTATACCAATGGCCATTTTATTATTCTCTACTATTATCTCGTTATGCCCATCTTTATCGATATCAATAAAGAGATACCCTAGCTGACCTGGCTTATCTTTACAAAGTATCTCCTGTGCCCTGATAAGATTTTCCTGAATTGCCCGCCTTAGATGGCCGAGATAAAGGCCGCCAAAAACCCCATGCCAGTAGGCGCAGTTACACTGGGCACGCCATATGCATATCTGAGCCTCTATATTTTCTACGGCCTTCTCACTAAGGAAAAGCATTTTTTTATGCATGCGGTTGGTTTCATAATATTTCACCAGAAAATTATCCCATATACCACCGCGGACAAAAGGTCTAAAGTGATCCCACTGGTTATCGTTCTTTAGCCTCTTGATGATATTTTCAAGCGCATAGGACTGGTCTGGTGGCAGTGCCCATTCAGTCATCTCCTCATATGATGCCTGAGGGAGATAAATCCTGCCAAGAGGCGGGTATGTGGCAATATAATCACTGGGAAGCATTGTTTTAAGCCAGTCGCTGTTGCTTTCTATTGCACTGAAGAATTTTTCAAGCCATCCCTTTTGTATAACCCATTCATGGGTTCCAGGCCATAATCCGAATTTTTCACCATCGTCACCATATACGGCAATGTTTCTGCCCAGGCTTTCTTCATGACGCAGATGACCTATTACATCCTCAACCATCCTGAATGGTATCAGGTAACGCATCACCATTGGCGTTGCCAGTATTTTAAGGGTATGCCCCTCTTTTTCTGTAATATAGCTTCCATAGATCTGATCAGGCTTTAAACCGGAATAATACATATGGGTATCATCGACAATCGTATAAGAAAGCCCTGAATCCTTTAAGACAAGGGGCAGGGTAGAATCCCATACCCTCTCAGTCAGCCAGAAACCCTTTGGCTGTTTCCCGAATTTCTCATTCAGGTATGCATTCATCAGATTGACCTGGCCGATCGCGTCACGGGCAGGGATTTCAGCGAGAAGCGGTTCAAAAAAACCGCCTGAAAGCATCTCAACCTGTTTTCTTTTAACCATTTCGCTAATTAGGGCAATATATTCATTACGATTTTTGTCTATCCATTCAAGTAAAGGCCCTGAAAAATGGAGGCCTGTTTTTATACCAGGATGCCTGTAAAGGATGTCCAGGAGAGGCCGATAGCATTTATCCATAGCCATACTGAATACATGATCAAAATTTCCAACAGGCTGATGACAATGAAGCGCCATTACCAGGTTAAGCATATTGATTACCCCCTGTAAACCCCAGAAGCCTCTCGACCTGCCGGAATAATGATAAAGTGTCATGATCCATTTTGTTCATAAAATCCATATCTGTCCCCAAGTCATAAAAAAGATTCTGAAATTCCCATAAATCAGAATGAATATTGTATTTCTGAATAAATTCAAGAGTCTTTAAAATATTTATTAAGCAAAGGTTTATATTATTCCCCCTGATTAACAGTATTTGTTCTGTAAGAAAATATTCAATCGATTTGGATATGCGTTGCTGCTGTAAGAGGGTGACAGGATCAAACACTATACTGTTAACAGGGTTTGATATCTCCTCATCAGGCTCTCTTTCAAACAGACTTAATAAATATTCAATTTCATTGAAATTAATCGGTGTATTTCCTGAATACTTGAATAGTTTTATAAAAAGATCGTTAGTCATGGATTGAATTGCATTTACTAAATAATCCGGTATGTTTTTATCCTGTGATGCAAGGTATCTGATGTAATTATACATCTCCTGTGGTCTTTCACATACTGATCCAAAAAGCCTATTTTCTAATTCTCCAGAAAGGATATCTGTAATCCCTGATTTAACATCAGGCATCATATCGTTAAAGGTAAGGGTCTTCGAATCTGAAAGGTATTTTGAGAATTTATCAAGGTTAAGTGCCTCCTTTTTACCAGACAGTATTCTATCAATCATCTCCTCTATGGGTTTCTGATTATCCCTGCTTGTCTTTCCTGAAATGCATTTGAGTTCATGTTCAGGGGTTTTAATAGAGATACTGCATATCATTAAACCTGGATCCAATTCTTCAGGGTCATCTGTTTCAGTATAAAAGAGCCTGTTTTCACCTGTCATACCCATTTTTTCATTATGTGGATTAACAATATTTTTTAACCATTCTAATCTATGCGCCTGATCCATAACGCATAGCAGTGAATAATTGGCACAGAGGGAGATCATATTGTGTTTCAGAGGAAGAACCTTTTTATTATATACCTCAAGGCCGTTCCCATACCTCTGATCATTTGATATTGCCCCGTTAAGATAATCCATAAGACCCTTTTCAAGCCCTTCCTGTGAGAATGGCTCGCATAATTCAATGGCCTTTTTTGCGTACATAAGCACCTGAATGGCCTCAATCCCTGAGATATCATCAAAGAACCAGCCACAGCTTGTAAACATATAGAGCGAAAATTTTTGAGACTCAAGTAGCCTGAATACCAGGTCCTTTTCTTCTTTAGTTAGTGATTTTGCTGAGTGCCTCCTGATAAATCTGTTTTTTTCCTTTTCCTCAGGCGTCAGCAACACTGATATATAATCATTGCGTGCTTTCCAGGTATCTTTTAAAAGTCCCTTTGTCTCCCTTTCAAAAATCGTTGATAGACGCATGCTAAGCCAGTCAAGCCCATCCCTTAAGGGGCTTCTCCATGACTGTGTCCAGCCAGGATGCTGACTAACACTGCACCCGCAATTTGAACGCCATCTTTCAACTCCATGTGCACAGCTCCAGGCGCTGTTTTCAATGATCATCACCTCTTTTTCAGGGGGACACTTTTCAAGAAATTCACCATAATTTGTAATTGAAATATCACCCTGATGTTTTATCGTATCAAGCACCCAGGTAAGTGCCATTTCACCGAATTTGAAGTGGTGACCATAGCTCTCCCCGTCTGTTGCCATGCTGACAAGGGCAGGGGTATTTGTCTCTGATGGATATGCCTCCATAATCTTTCGAAGAAAGATCTCACCTGAACCAAGCAGTTTTTCATACGCAATGGCCTTTGAGAGTGGCCCATTGTAAAAGAAAATATCAATATAAAGAGAGCTGTCTTCTGATAAAAAGCACCTGTATGGCCGAGTGCAGTCCACTCTGCCGCCTGAAACATCCAGCCATTCTGATTTATCAGGGTTTAGGTTTCTTATCATATGGGCCTGAAAAGGAGAAAGTATGGTAAACCTGACACCTTCACTGGCCATTACCCTCAGGGTATCGCTGTTTACAGCTGTTTCAGCAAGCCACATACCCTCTGCCTCTCTGCCAAATCTTTGGGAGAAATCAGCCAGACCCCATTTAACCTGGGTTATTTTGTCTTTTTCAGATGCGAGCGGCATGATTATATGGTTATAAACCTGGGCTATGGCATTGCCATGTCCACTAAATGTCTTGCAACTTTTTTTATCTGCCTCAATGATCTGTGAATATATCCAGGGATTTTCTTTTTCCAGCCATGATAAAAGGGTGGGGCCAAAATTAAAACTGATATGTTCATAATTATTGACCAGCTTTTTAATAAATCCATTCTCACCATGAAGCCTGCTTCTGGTATTAGGGCCGTAACATTCGCGTGTTATCCTTTCGTTCCAGTCATGATATGGGTAGGCAGATTTTTGTATATGGATGGTTTCTGTCCATGGGTTTTCTCTTGGTGGTTGATAAAAATGGCCGTGAATGCAAAGGAATCGATTTGTTTTTTTATTCATGATACTATCTATCCGATCAGTTTAATGTAGATTATCAGATTATTCCCATCCTGTTATTATGATATGCAATACTATCCTTTTTCCATCTAAAATGCATATTTTAAATTTTAAAATGATTCAGGTAAATAAAAATTTATGCTATTGTCCAACACTAATATTAGTTATTTACACATGAATCTATGTCAATCTGCCAAGGAGGATATCAATATGATATCAACAGACAAACTAAATAAGTACGGCGAGATACTGCTCTGGGGGCTTCAAAAGGCCAGGACAAAAAAATACAAACAGAACGATAACATCCTGATAAGGTTTGATCTATCAGCCATCAGGCTTGCTGAGATACTTCAGGCAAAGATACTGGATATGGGTATGAACCCAATACTTCGCATGAGCAGCACACCTCGAATGGAAAAGAATTTTTTCGAAAGGGCAAACAACAAACAATTAGGATTTCAGCCATCTGGTGAAAAGGAGTTTAATGAGAATCTTCATGGCGCCATAAGTCTTTTGGCCCCTGAATCTATCACCCATCTCAGGCATATAGACCCCGGGAAAATCGGGAAGGCGGCCCTTGCACGAAAACCCCTCAGGGATATTCTATGGAAAAGAGAGGATAAAGGGGATTTTGGATGGACCCTATGTATGGTGCCAACTCAGGGTGCTGCTGAAACCGCGGGCATCTCTCTGAAACAATATACCGCACAGGTCATTAAGGCATGTTACCTTGATATGAAAGACCCTGTAAAGGGATGGGAAGAGACCTTTAATAATGCAATGGTTATAAAAAAATGGATCAACCGCATAAAGGTGGCATATTACCATATTGAATCTGAAAATATGGATATAAAAATAACACCTGGAGAAAAGCGAAGATGGATAGGGGTATCCGGTCACAATATACCGAGTTTTGAACTATTCATATCACCTGACTGGAGGGGCACAGAGGGTGTTTATTATGCCAACCTGCCTTCATGCAGGGATGGTAATTATGTTGAAGGGATCAGGCTGGAATTCAAGAATGGAGAAGTGGTAAAAAGCAGTGCGAAAAAGGGAAGAGATTTTGTAGCAAAACAGATCTCCATGGATAAAGGTGCAAGAAGGGTAGGGGAGTTTTCACTTACGGACAGGAGATTCTCCAAGATAGACAGATTCATGGCAAATACCCTGTTTGATGAAAATTATGGTGGTAAATATGGTAACTGCCACCTTGCAGTGGGCATGTCATATTCTGATACATTTGATGGCGACCCCTCAAAACTTACCAAAGAGATCAAGGAGAGGTTAGGCTTTAATGACTCTGCCCTGCACTGGGATATAGTAAACACAGAGGATAAAACTGTTACTGCATGTATGAAATCAGGAGAGAAAAAAATCATCTACGAAAACGGGATGTTCAAATACTGATTTTTGATTTAAAAAAATAGCCGCGAATAAACTACATTCGCGGCTAAAATACTTCGGTTCTTATATTCATTATTTATATCTAACTACCATCTGACCTAGAGGTTGGGTTGATAAGTTAACCTGCCAACGCGTTAAATATAATAGTGGCTTCCCTAAATGCCGTTGTTATCTCCGATACTGATATCAACTAAAAATATTATTTGGATACGACCGGTAGAAAAGATGCACGCGCATCAGAGAAGCTCTTGTACATACCACCTGTGACTTCCTGATTTTATTATAACCCTTGGAAGAATCTACTAAATATAATAGTTACTATCCTGTGGTTAAGGTGTTTATGTTGAAGTCAGGTGGCACACCCGTACATATCTATTTTCAAAGAGCCTTTTGTATCATTTGATTACTGGATCGGACCATCGCCTGATTAACTTTAAAAATATTTCCAACCGCACAAAAAATAATCAAAGATACTAATGATAATATTTTTACAGGTTGAATAACTGAAAATTAACAGGTGAACTATTGCTTCAGATTGGGTTTATTCATTAGTAATTCTTACTACACAACTAATGGGTCAGGCTGATTTGTTATCATTTCCTAAACGCAACTAGATTATACGATTTACATATTCAGGTGTCCATCTTTATTTAAAGAAAATAGAAAATAATTATTTTTCCGCGCCGTTTCTACCATGTGCGCCAATCACATCTGATCAAGTTCATCATTTATCTTCTTGATATAGCTATTCAATTTTTCCAGCATTGGTGTTTCTGGATAACAACTTATCAGATTATCCAGAATTGTCTTTGATGACAGTAATAGCTCCTTTTTCTTTTGACCATTTTTTTCTTCACTCGCAGCCATGAATAATTTAGCAGCTTTTAATCTTTCATTATTGATATGTTTATCTATAGCCAGGTTCTTCAACTTTTCTGCTTCAAAATTGGGGCCTTCGGAGGTAAGGGGTTTTAGAATTTTTATAGCCTCTTCATATTTTTCATCCTCTATTTTTCTTTTTGCATCTTCGAGTGTGGTATGATCTTTACTGTTTGAATTGTTATATTTTTCTTCGGCGGCATCCACACCCTTGAGTGCCTCTTCAATCATACCCAGTTCAGGGCCCTCCTCAGCAGAAAGGCGCCATCTTAGTAATATTAACCTGGCTCCAGTGAAATCATTCTGAGATAATAATTTTTTTACATTATTAATTTTTTGTTCTGCCAGATCAGCTTTTTCAGGGTTGATATCTGAAATCTTTTTTTCAATTGAGGTGTCAAGTGTTGACTTATTCTCCATTGTTTTGGCAATAATTTTCTCAGTACCCTTATAGTTGTTGTTCTTTTCATCTATAAGATCAACCAGTTTCTCAAAAAAGAATGCGGCTTCTCTTGTGTTTCTCATCTTAATTTCCAGATCTATTATAATCGACAGGAGATTGACCATGTCTGGTCTTGACCCCATTTCATTGTATATATCTTTAGCAATAGACAGTGCCTCCTTTGTCATGGCGCTCCTTGATAAAGAGTCAACAAGGATTATGCCTATATCAGGGGTAAGGGCCCCTTTGCCATACATTGATTCAAGCTCTTTGCACTTTGATATTACGTGATGAAGATTATCTGCCAGATAATCTTCAAATATCTGTTTTTTTAAGGATGAATATTCATTAATTATCTCCTTTTCTATCCCCCCGTCTATGGCCCCCTCACCAAAAAGATATTGCTGTTCAATAATGCCCATGCTGTTAAATAGAGTCTGTATGGTTTTTATATAATCCTCGCGGGCAGCATTTCCTTTGTTCAACCCCTTAATCTTTTCATATGTCTGTAATAATGAGGTTGCTGTCTTTTTTTGTTTTTCTGACAGGTTATTTTCATAAAGGATCTTATTTAATGCCTCCATTTTTTGATCAAGCATATCATTGGAAAGGGCAGGGAGGGCATAGTATTCTACAGTCTCTTTTTCTGTTCGTTTGGGGATCGTAACGCAACCAGCCAGTATTATAAGTAAAATAAAAACATTAACTATTCTCAGGCTATTCATCATTATCTTTTCCTTTCAGGGGGCTGAATTCTCTTAAATATGCAGAGGATGATTTCTCTTCCTGGTTAATGTAGATTTCAGTAAACTGATCCTCTATTGGGTAGTTTTCATTTTCAGATACAGGAAGCCCATCCTTTTTAGACACGATTATAGGTGTCATACTATTATTTTTAGTTACCTCTATTGATGACGCGGTAAATGCCAGGTCAGAGATATTAATCCCTTTTTTGTATTCTTTGCTCTCAACGATCCCTTTTGCTGTATCAATCCATATAGGGAGTGCCCCAGATGCACCGGAAATACTAAAACTTTTTCCTTTCATGGGAAAATTATTATCATAACCAACATATGAGGCAATTACATATCCCAGATTAAGGTCAAATTCACCAGTAATACTGTCCAGGCCGGGAATATATCCGACAAAGCTTGAGTTTGTGAAACGGTTTGCAGTGCCTGTTTTTCCATAACACAAAACAGGTAATTCCATGTTGCCGCTTTCAAAATCAATATCCATCTTGACTGAATCCCTGGCCCTCTGACCTGTTCCATTTTTTACTACATTTCTCAGTATCTCAATAATTGAAGCAGATACACTCTTTGATACCACTGTTTTGTTTTCAGGTTTATATTCCCATATCAGCACATTATCCCTGTCAGTAATTTTTGTTATTACTGGTATCAGACCTTCTGATGTATCAACGCCTGGAATAGTATCTATTTCGCCACTCAGCATTGTCTGATATGCCATAGCGCCTTCTATTATACTTATTGCATTTGGCCCAAGGGGAAAAGAAAGCACAGGGTCAAGAGGTGAATAGATGCCCATATCCTCTGCAAGCCTTTTAACATAAGCAAGATTCACCAGTGTTTTGAAATCTCTGATATGTGACAGGAGGTTTATGTCATACCTTGAATAGGCTGTTAATTCACGATAGTGTTTATTCATATAGTCCTGAAGGTTATTTAATATCCCGGATGGTACAAGGTCATCTATCCAGATATCATCAACGCTGAAATTTTCTTTCCTCTCAATAAGATCATTTATTGTGACTCTAAAAAATTCCCTGCCATTAATATAGAGCGGATTTTCAGTGTAAATGACTCTCTCGTCACCTTCATTTGTTTTCAGTATATACAGCCGGTTCAATCCTCTGTTAAGGCCTGTTTCTATGCTTGATGGATTATCGCTATAAAGAGTAAAGAGAAGATTGATATCCTTCAGGTCATCAAGCATCTGTGAATTGATTTTTTTCAGGTGATCATAGTTGTATCTTAAAATAGATTTATTATTGTTATCAGTGAGCTTTCTTGAATCAATGCTGAGATGAAGCCTGTTAATATTATCAAGGGCATATAAATTTCCATCAAATAATATATCCGACTCAATGCTTTTGCAGGCCATATCAAAGGCTGCCTCTCTGATAGCGCTGTTTGTTACCAGCACCCCGTGTTCATCCCTTATCCTGGAGACATAGTCATCATATGATTCATTGCTGCCACGGGTTAAACCCAGTATCTCTACAACATCCTTAAATTCACTCATGGTAAGCCGGTCTGTGAGATGATACAGCAGCCAGACAGTTGCAAGGTTTTCTGATTTTACCCCTGCCCATGTCATTGAGACTGTTTCGCTTTCAGGCTCGTGATCAGGATTTGGTAAATAATATGTGCTCTGATAGGTATAAAGATCACGCACATTAAACAGTTTATCAAGGCTGTGCCATTTGAGTTGAAGTGCGGCGGTATAAACGATTGGTTTAAATATTGATCCAAGCTGTCTTTTTGCATCAACAGCTCGATTAAAGTGCCTGTTAAAGTATCCACCAACCATGGCCTTTACCATACCATCCTTAAGAATAACCACTCCTCCTTCAAGCTCAGGGACAGGCGCAAGACATATTTTTTTTTCTCTCTCTTCCGTCATGGTGACAGGGATATAATCACCTTCATTAAATAGATTAATAAATTCATTCAAATAGTTAAAATCATGTTTAAAATTATAGCCATACTTCCACATTGCCCATGCACTTGCCACCTCCTTAAGCGCTGGGATATCAATGATACCGGTCATGACATCATTCCATGCTACGGATATTTCAGGCACCTTATCAGTCTTGACAATGCTGCTTATTTTTACAAAAAATGGGAGGCCTGATTCCTGAGCCTGATAATAGGCACCCACCTTTTTTATGTATCTATCCTTGAAGATGTTATTATCCATGCCTGAGAGCCTTATATCCAGCAGGGGAAGATTCTTCTGAATACTCATTAAGGCTGCATCCTGAATCTCTTTATTAATAGAGGTGTAGATCTTGATACCTGATGTAGCAATATTATCGACACCTTCATCATGAAGTATTTTCTTGAAATATTCTGACTGCAGTTGATCCCTGATATAATCCAGTATTACATTTAATCGGTATGTTACCTGACCTTCATTGAACGGGACATCCTGTTTTATTGCCTCAAGATATTCTTCATTGGATATCATGTTTAATTTAAACATGTTTTTTAGCACATAGTTCTTCCGGATATTTGCATTTTTTATGGCCTTATTCTTTCCTTCATCTGTATTTTTTGTAAATGGATTATATTTGTAAGGCCCCTTTACCATTCCAGCTATAAATGCGGCCTCAACAATAGTAAGCTCTTTTGCATCCTTATTAAAAAAATATTCAGATGCTATCCTGAGTCCCTTACCAAATCCGGTAACCTCAAACTGGTTAATATACATTTCAAGTATCTCCTCCTTGGTATAAAAATACTCAAGAATCAGACCCTGAAACAGTTCTTTAAGTTTTGATAAGTAACCGCTTTTTTCCCTTTTAAAGACATTTTTGGCTGTCTGCTGTGTAATGGTGCTTCCGCCCTGAACAACCTTTCCGACCTTCATATTGGCAATAAATGCCCTTGTAATAGCCTTGAAATCAAAGCCTGAATGATGGAAAAAATTACCATCCTCTGATGCTATCAAGGCCTTGATGTAAATTTTAGGAATGTCCCCGTAATTAATATATTTACTGTGCATTTTTTCAAAAAAAACACCTATTGGTGTAATATCGTCATTATAAAAAACCGGACTTTCAGAGGATATTATATTGGCGATTACCCCACGGTCGATCTGGTTTTTTACCTCCTGTCGAACGAAGAATAGAAACACGAGCAGAGAAAAAAGCAGTGCGAAAAATGTTATAAGTGTAATGGTAATAATTCTTTTTAATTTTTTCTTCATTTTAGCTACTTGTCCAGAATCCTGTTAATATTTGAAATGCCCTTAAAAGAAATATCATAAAGCAGATAATCCAGATTTTTTCAACAGATTTAGTATTTATTACCATTTGACCTTCATGGATAAATAAGTTACATGTCGCTAAAAAAACAATACTAGACGTCCACATCATCAATAATAGAGGAGCAGGTGAATTGAAGAAGATAAAAGTCGGCATTATCGGGGGAACAGGGCTTGATGATACAGATATAATCAATGACAGAGTCATTCAGGATATTAGTACCCCCTATGGGAAACCATCTTCCACTCTGTTAATAGGAACAATTGGTGAGACAGATGTTGTCGTTTTATCAAGGCATGGTAAAAATCATTCAATTTACCCTTCCGCAGTCAATTACAGGGCAAATATATATGCACTGAAACAGGAGGGTTGCACACATATTATCGCCACTACGGCTGTTGGCTCTCTCAGAGAAGAAATTGAGCCAGGGGATTTGGTCTTCCCTGACCAGTTTATTGATTTTACTAAACAAAGACCCCTTACTTTTTTTGATAAAGAGAGAGTGGTACATATCTCTATGTCACATCCATTTTGTGAAAATCTACGCAGTGTGCTGATAAAAAATGCAAGGGAACTGGGCTTTCGTCATCATATAAAAGGAACAGTTATTACAATAGAAGGGCCAAGATTTTCTACAAAGGCTGAATCACATATGTTCAGAGGTTTTGGGGCTGATATAATAAATATGTCCACAGTTCCTGAAGTAATTCTCGCAAGAGAGCTTGGCATCTGTTATCAGGGTATTGCCATGTCTACTGACTATGATTGCTGGAAAGAGGGTGAAGAGCCTGTTACATGGGAGATGATAGTTGAAATTATGAATAATACAGCAGGCAAGGTAAAAAGTTTGATACTCAAGATATTACCTGAAATAAAATATATTAATGATGATTGTAACAAGGGGGTTGCCTGATATGACAATCAAATCCTACATAAGAAGCATACCTGATTATCCTAAAAAGGGTATAATATTTAGAGATATTACTACCCTGATTAAAGACCCGTTAGGTTTCAGGATGGTTATTGACAGCTTTACCCAGCGCTATATAAAGGAACATACTGATTTTGATATTATCGCCGGAATAGAATCCCGCGGGTTTATTATTGGCGGGGCACTTTCCTATACACTTGGTAAGGGTTTTATACCAATAAGAAAAAAAGGCAAACTTCCGGCAGAGGTGGTATCCTATGAATATGATCTGGAGTATGGAAAAGATACGGTTGAAATTCACAAGGATGCTATAAAAAAAGGCGACAGGGTGCTTATTATTGATGATCTTTGCGCAACAGGGGGGACAGCTATAGCCGCAACCGCCCTCATTGAAAAACTGGGGGGCATAATATCAGAGGTTGCTTTTATTGTTGATCTTCCAGACCTGAAAGGTTCTAAAAAATTAAAAAACAAGGGGTATAATGTACATAGTTTATTAGAATTTGAAGGCGAATAATGATACTCAAAAGCAGACTGGATAAAATCTTCAGGCTTTCTGAAAATGGAAGTAATACAGGCACTGAGATTACTGCCGGTATCACTACCTTCATGACAATGGCATATATTATTGTTGTTCAGCCAATGGTCCTCTCAGGCAGGATGTTTGGCTTTGATACAGGTCTGGATTTTGGCGCTGTGATGACAGCTACCTGTATATCCTCTGCTGCTGCAACAGCCATAATGGGTATATATGCAAGATACCCCATTGCCCAGGCACCTGGAATGGGAGAAAATTTTTTCTTTGTTTTTTCAGTTCTGCCTGCTGTTACTGCGGCAGGTTTTGCAAACTCATGGCAGGTTGGGCTTGGTATTGTCTTTATATCCGGCATACTGTTTCTTGCACTCTCATTACTTGGTGTCAGAAAAGTAATCATTGATGCTGTAAGCCCAAGCATGAAAAACGCAATGGCTGTAGGCATAGGGATATTTATTGCCTTTATAGGTATGCAAAATGCAGGAGTTATTGTTACAGCAGCTACGATTGCTTCAACCCCTGATGGCGCAATTATAAGCGGCGGGACACTTGTTAAACTGAATCCACAAATATTTACAGTTGACCTTTTGGTTTTTGCATCCGGTCTTTTATTAACCGCTGCACTTTATACTCGAAAAATCCGCGGAGCTATTATACTGGGAATTATAGGCGCCACATTCGCATCAATAATAATAAAGTTGATTGCATCTTCAGGTTTAGAGATAGCTGGATCGCCTTTTCTTTCAGATTCAAAACTTGTTAAGGAGTTTGCACTTTCATTAAATCTATTTTCTCTCCCCCCTTCCATAAAACCTACTTTTTTTAAAATGGATATACTTGGTGCACTTTCTCTTTCCATGGTGCCATTTATTATAATTTTTCTTTTCATGGATATGTTCGATACAATAGGCACACTCATAGGGGTAAGTGAACAGGCGGGGTTTATCAAGGATAACAGGCTTCCAAGAGCAGAAAAGGCCTTTTTATCCGATGCAGTCGGGACTGTGATAGGGGCATGTTCAGGGACAACAACTGTGACCAGTTTTATTGAAAGCGCTGCCGGGGTGGAGCAGGGGGGGCGTACAGGGTTGACGAGCATAGTTGTAGCTCTCTTCTTTTTACTGGCACTTTTTTTGAGCCCCCTGATTTCCATGATAGGCAGTTATACAACGATTACTGCCCCTGCACTTATTGTAGTGGGCTCAATGATGATCAAAAATGTCCTGAAAATAAAGTGGGATGATTTTAGTGAATCAATCCCCTGTTTCCTGATGATTACAGGCATCCCACTGACATATTCCATTTCAGATGGGCTTACAATGGGTTTTGTAAGTTATCCCTTTATCAAGCTTTTAAGTGGAAAAGGAAAGAACATCAGCTGGTTTATGTATTTATTGGCAATTCTATTAATATTATACTTTGTTTTTGTCCGATCAAAGGTTTAAGGCAATTCTTTAATAACGCTCTCCCATAGCGCGGAAAGCAAAGGGCTTGCAGCCTTAGCTATTTTGATCACCTTTTCAACCTTTACCTCTTCCATGCAGTCAGGAAGATCCATATCAGTTATCACCACTATAGCCATTATCTTTAATCCGCAGTGCTTTGCCACAATCACTTCATGTACTGTGGACATACCAACAGCATCAGCTCCAAGCATCCTCATAAAACGAACCTCTGAAGGCGTTTCAAGGCAGGGGCCTGTAATACCCATGTAAACCCCCTGTTTAAGATCAATCTCAAGTTTCATGGCATTATTTTTTGCTATCAAAATCAATCCAGGGTCATATACCCTTGACATATCCAAAAAGCGTGGGCCAAATTCATCAAGATTCGGGCCTGTCAGCGGGTCTATGCCTGTAAAATTAATATGATCATCTACGACCATAAGATCACCGGCTTTAAACATTGGATTAAACCCGCCCGCAGCACTTGAAATAAACAGATACTTAGCCCCAAGTTTCTTCATAATCCTTATCGGAAAGGTTATCTCTGAAGGAGAATATCCTTCATAAAGATGAAAACGGCCTTCCATTGCAAGCACCCTTTTTCTGGATATGGTGCCTGCCACAAGGAAACCATCATGGCCGATAACAGTGGAAACAGGGAAATAGGGTATATCTTTATATGCTATTCTATTATCTACTATCATTCTTCCAGTTAAGTTACCCAGCCCTGTACCTGTGATCATGCCTATATCAGGTGGATATTTTATAATAGATTCAATAAATTCAGCCGCTTTGTATATTTTTTCGAGCACTTGGAGCCTCCATCAAGTTGTGATTTATATAGATAGAATAATAAATTGATATGGAAACTGTAATAAGATAATCCCGCAAATAAATCAAGCCCGGCAATACCAAAAAGCCATGACCTTGACAAAAAGTCTGTAATGTGAGAGTTTAACCCTGTTTTTAGGAGGTCAATATTGGAAACTGATTCATTTAACAAATATTACCTGAGAAATCTGATTTTGGGGATTATTTCATTTTTACTGATTTTTTCTCTTATCGTCTTTCCGTCAGATATACAGACTGGCGTTAAATCCCATCCTCTTATTAAGAATCAAAGGCCTTATAAAGCCGATTTGATCAGCAGGCTTGCTCATAATAGTTTTACAGTATATCATTCAAGCAAAGAAATGGTTTATATCGATATTATAAATGATGCAGCAGAACGATATAAAATTGACCCTGCATTGATTAAAGCAATTATTCTAGCCGAATCAAGGTATGATCACATGGCTGTTTCAAAAAGAGGCGCAGTGGGTTTAATGCAGTTAATGCCTTCAACAGCGGATGCACTAGGTGTAAAAGATATCTATGATCCTGTGCACAATATTAATGCAGGAGTTAAATATATCAAGCAGTTACTTGAATTATATAATGGGGATGTTAAGCTTGCGTTAGCCGCATATAATGCAGGAAGCAAAAAAGTAAGAAAATATAATGGCATCCCACCTTATAAAGCCACAGAGACTTATATCAAAAAGGTATTTGAGTATTACTGGAGCTATCAACTGGCAAGTCAGGCCTGAAATATTTTTCCTTATATAAAAATAATAGTTCATATTGATCTCTTTTGCTTAGGATTCAAATGATAATAGATCTACATATCCATTCCGCTTGTTCGGATGGATTATACTCCGCTGAGAAGATATTTGAAAAGGCGTCTGAGATTGGTATCGGGCTTTTGTCCATTACTGATCATGATTCAATTGAATGCCAGAAAAAGGCAAAATCTCTTTCTGAAGAATATGGGATCAGTTATGTTTACGGGGTTGAACTTAGCGTATCATTTACACACCATTTCTATAACAGTTCAAGACCTATTTCACTTGATTTTCTTGGCTATGAATACAATCCTGATGATGAGAGGCTCAATAAAAAACTTAAAGAACTCAGGAGTTATAGAAAAAAAAGGGCAGAAAAGATACTTGAAAGGATTAATTTTGAACGGTCAAATGAAAACAAAATGCCGCTTACCTGTAAAGGTCTTGATGAAATTGAAAGATATGTTTATGGTGTATTTGGAAGACCGCATATTGCAGATTATATGGTGAGAAAAGGGATTGTGAAAACAAGGAATGAGGCGTTTGAAAAATACCTTACAAAATGTAATGTTGAAAAAATGCCATTATCGCTTGAAGATGTCTCAAGTCTTATTAAAAATGCAGGAGGAAAACTTTTTCTTGCACATCCAAATCATCCACGAGGCTCCTCGTTAATAAAATTAACTCAGGATATTGAGGAGCAACAGAAAATTATTACAAAATCTATCCTTCCCTTTATTGATGGTATAGAATGCTGGCACTCTTCCCATGACAGGAACAGTATTGAGCGATATCAGGAATATGCAAAAAAAAAGAAACTCCTTGTTTCAGGTGGATCAGATTGTCATCAGGATCCTCTTCTTATGGGGAGCGTAGAGGTACCTGATTATGTATCAGGACAATTTGGTATGTAACCACCATGTCAAATAATTATAAAAAAGGGAATAAGATGGAAACATTTTCAGTTGGGGTAATATATAAACATAGATTTGAACCGGCAAAACAGGAGGCTCATAAACTTGTTAAATGGTTACAGGGGAAAGGATTGAATGTGTTTTCCGAAGAGATGGGCCCGAGCGGGCAGAAAGAAGAGCCCTATGACAACCCTGAATTACTACCTGTTAATGACCTCAAATGGATAATTGTGCTTGGAGGAGATGGAACCCTTTTAGGGGCATCAAGAAAATATGGACGCCATGGCATCCCTATATTAGGCGTTAATCTGGGAGGTCTGGGTTTCCTTACATGCATTCCAATTGATAAACTCTACTCATCCTTAGATATGATTCTCAATAACAGCCTTGATATTGAAGAAAGACTGATGCTCGAAACAAAGGTAACAAGAAATAATCGGGAGATTTATAAATTTCAGACATTAAATGACGTGGTAATAAATAAAGGTCCTCTCGCAAGAATAATAGAGCTTGATGTGCTTATCAATAATGAGTTTTTAACAACATTCAGGTCTGACGGGCTTATTATTTCGACCCCGACAGGATCTACAGGTTATAATCTGTCAGCAGGAGGGCCGATACTGTACCCGACTATTTCAAATGTCATACTTACCCCTATATGCCCATTTACCCTTACCAACAGACCAATCATACTGCCTGATACAGTGGTCATTTCGGTAATGATGTTGAAAGAAAGTGAGGAAAAGGTAAGTCTGACATTTGATGGACAGGTAGGTTTTGATATCCTTGAAGGGGATAATATCCTTGTTTACAGATCAGATTCAAATATTAAACTGTTTAAATCACCGGATCAGACCTATTATGAAATACTTCGAAAAAAAATGAAATGGGGCGGGGCAACCTACAGCAAAGATGCAGACAAATAAAAAACTTTTTATAGTAGACAGGTCAAAAATTAACTATATCAGGTGGATAATAGAGTCATATGATGGTATGGCTATTGTATCAACCCTTGATCCGTTTAAAGCAGTTATAGAGTTAAAAATAGCGCCAGGGTGCAATACTGTTATAGATGAACTTTTACATTCTTTAAGAATTGATGAAAAAATTAAATTTGACCCATATAATCCTGTGACCTTATAAAATGATAAATACTAAAAAAATGAAATATTACTATATTGCTACAATGGGCTGCCAGATGAATGAATATGATTCTGATTCTATCGGAAGTATCTTGCAGGGACAAGGCCTTTTATCTACAGAATCGCCTGATAAGGCTGATCTGATTATCATTAATACATGCACTGTTAGAGAAAAGGCAGACCAAAAGGCCTTTAGCCTTCTTGGTCGAATGATCATTATCAAGAAGAAACGGAGCAATATTGTATTAGGAATGATGGGCTGTATTGCCCAGCAAGAAGGCAGGGCGCTTTTAAAGAAATTTCCTGAGCTTGATCTGGTGATAGGGACCAGAGAAAAAGGGAATATAAGCAGTATGCTTGATCGTATTGTAAATAACGGAGAGAGAATAGCTGCGACAGATATCTCATTGACATCTATACACAATTTTAAGCATTCAGAAGTTTTTTTTAAAGGCAGGATAAAAAGTAATCTTTCTATTATGGAAGGGTGCAATAATTTTTGCAGCTACTGTATAGTCCCCTATGTAAGGGGGCGTGAGGAGAGCAGGCCCCAGGAGGATATTGTAAAAGAGGCCAAAATGCTCGTAAAACAGGGGGTAAAGGAAATTACTTTGCTTGGTCAGAATGTAAATTCATACTCTGCCGGCAAAGGCGGGAAAGTAAAATTCCCTGAACTTCTAAAAAATATAGCAGAGATTGAAGGCCTTCATAGGATAAGGTTCACGACATCACATCCAAAGGATTTATCTGATGATCTAATCAATGCATTTATTGAAATAGAAAAACTTTGCCAGCATATGCATCTACCATTCCAGTCTGGGTCTGACAGGATTCTGAAATTAATGAACCGCAAATATACAAGTAAGGAATATATGCGACTGGTAAGTATGCTCAGGGATATCAACCCCGGTTTTTCTATAACCAGTGATGTTATAGTTGGTTTTCCCGGGGAAAGTGAGGATGACTTTAAAAAGACCCTTGACCTTATTGAAAAAATAGAGTTTGATAACCTCTTTTCTTTTAAGTATTCAGATCGAAAAGGAACCAAAGCAGCTGAGATGCCTGATAAATTAGATGAAACAGAGAAGGCATCCAGGCTAAAGACATTACAGGATCTGCAGAAAGAAAAGACATTGCTCAGAAATAAAAGACTAGAAGGAAAAACAGAAGAAGTTCTCGTTGATGGTTTAAGTAAACTCGGTACACAATACTCAGGTAGAACCGGAACAAATAAAATAATAAATTTTAATAGTGATACTAATGTTATAGGTGATATAGTCAAAGTTAAAGTTAACCGTGCTTTTATTAACTCTCTTAATGGAGAGTTATTAATCTGATAGGCATTAGGTTATATTTCATACAGGCAATAGTCTTGAAATGGAAATTGTGAATATAGATTATTCAAAAGAACTTATCCTTATTGTTGATGATGACCCTTTCTTAAGAGAGACTCTTGAAAAATTACTTGAGATAGTTGGCATACCTTCACACTCAGCCTCAAATGGCGATGAAGCCATGAAAATGCTTGACAATAATAAATACACAATGATTCTAACTGATATGAAAATGCCAGGTGTTGATGGAATGGATCTGATAAAAATGGTCTGCCAGGTTCATGAAGTAAGCATAATTGCTATGACTGGCTATTCAGAAGGGTATACATATGTTGATGTAATAAATGCTGGGGCAAGTGATTTTATAAAAAAACCTTTTGGCATCGAGGAACTTGAAGCCAAGATTCGAAGAGTAATCACAGAGAGAAACCTCCGAAAAGAGCTGAACAGGTTATCCATTACAGATTCACTTACAGAGCTATATAATCAAAGACATTTTTATTTCAGACTAAATGAAGAAATAAAAAGGGCAAAAAGGCAAAAAAATTTACTTGCGTTAATATTATTGGATCTGAACGACTTTAAAATTTACAATGACAATTATGGGCATCTTGCAGGAGATGAAGTTATTCGGGATGCTGGTGACATTATTAGGCGCTGCATCAGAGAATCTGTTGATTCAGGATACAGGTATGGCGGGGATGAGTTTGCAGTTATCCTTATTGATGCAGATATTAATATTGCCAAAGAGATAGGCAGCAGGATAGAGGCAGCATTTTTAAATAATAACAAGGTTACAGTCAGTGTTGGCTACTCAATCTATAATGCTGATATGAATGTTAAAGAACTGATTGATATTGCAGATAAAGATCTATACAGGTCTAAACAGAACAAGATACGTGCATGAGCATATATTCTGATAATGTATATTATGTAAACCAAAATATACAGGATTTATAAAGGTTGATAATTGATTTTAGAATTATAAGTATGCCCTACTTATTTTATTGTAAACGAAATTAAATAGTTATTGACAGATTGATCAGTATTATATTATTTATCACCATCTTTTATTGGAGGTCCTTTAATGAGTAGTGTTGTTAAGAAACGCCGCAAAAAAATCAGGAAGCATAAATACAGAAAACAGATGAAAAAAATGAGGCATAAGAATAAGTAATTATCTTATTTATTAAGAATCAGCAGTTCCATTTTTAATGGAACTGCTTTTTTTATATAGACTCAACCTTCAGTATCTCAGGGATATTCTGTTTTAATATCTTTTCAATACCCATTTTTAATGTCATTGTCGACATTGGGCACCCTGAGCATGCCCCTGTAAGTTTAACCTTCACCACACCATCTTCATCAACAGCTATCAGATCTACATCTCCTCCATCTGCCTGAAGTGATGGCCTGATTCTGTTTAGTACATCCTCGATTTTTTTATTTAGCATTTTATTCTCCTTTTTCTAAAGTTGTGTCCCAGAATAATCTGACCCTGTTATCAAGATAATTAGATAGCCCTTCTGAATTCCCCGGTGACCATCCCAGACTTTTATGCCATATTTCATCACTTTCCATGCATAAGTACAATCCGGGATCAAATCCTGCCCAATCTTTAAGAAGCTTGCCTAAAAATGAGTACATTTCAATGCGTAATGGTTTAAAATACCTGGATTTTCCATCAAGTCCATGCACAAATTCATTATTTAAAATAATACTTTCCGGATGCCGGTTCAGGATTATTTTTTTTAATGATGGTAAAAAACGCATACAACCCATGCTGATCCATATTATTTTTTCAGGTCTCAGGTATTTCGCCATTAGATCGATAGTTTCAGAATAGTGTTCTTTCCAGTCATCATGAGTGATCAGTGGATCAAAATGAAATCCTGTAATATATCCTTCATCCTGGCACGCCTTAGCAGCAATAAGCCTTTTTTCTATAGACGGGGCGCCATGTTCTTCATGTGTGGCAATATATGGGCTGTTCAGTGACCATGAAACAATTACTCTTTCTCTTGTTTTATAGTTAAGAAGTCTTTTTATTTCAGTTGTTTTTGTCTTGTACTCTATTACTGTATTTTTTCTGGTACTAATAAAATCAGTGATTAAGTCGCTGAACTTATGAATATCATCCAGCGCAAGGCTATCAGTGAATTCACCAGTGCCTATTCTGAAAATTTTTCCGGGTGATTTATCGATTGATGTAGCTACTTTACTTAATTCATCTTCAAGATTAACAAATATCCTGAGAGATGGTTTATTAAAGTATGCCTGAAGAATGCAATAACTACAATTAAGCGGACAGTTTGTCCCTATATTCAGGATCATGTATCCGCAACATATATAATTATTTGTCCCGGGGCAAGGCTTTAAAAATTCACCTCTAAAAGGAATAAGTCGCAAGGTCTGCTTGTCCATGTCATCTGTTTCATCAACAGGGAAATCATCCTGGTTGCGGCATGTAAATACAGGGATATCATTTAATCTGTTTTTAATATCAGAAGTAAGCGGGAAAGATTCCGCCCCATCTTCCTGCAGAATTTTATTAATTTTATATCTCATTATTTTTATTCATTCACCCAGGGGTCTTTTATGCTTTTAAGATTAAATTTTTCTTCTGTCATTTCAGATAAAACTTTTTTTAATTCTACTCCATTGCTGAAGTCAATTTCCATCCTGTATCCCTTTGACTCAAAGAATTGTGGGTTCAATATCCTTACATTATCAGGCAAACGCAATTCTTTCACGTTTTTTTCAAACAAATCCTGATATCTTGAGATATTTGGATTGCGTAACATCCTCAAATAGTCCATAAATTCTTTTGCCTTTTGAGGTATGTTCTTTTTTTCATCTCTCATCAGCTCTTGAAGATATGCATCATTCAGGATAAATGATATTGGAGATTTTTTAATCCTTGAAATATCTCTTATATAATCAATAAATTGCAGTTGAAAGTTGTAGCTTAATCTTAGCTTATTAATCCAGTTACTGATCAATAAAATATCCTCTCTATCCATATCAATCAATGATTCTATTGCCTTAATTTGTAATACATTAGTTGATATATATTGCTTTATTGATTCATCAAGCCTGTTGATTTTTAAAAGCACAGGATAAT
>JAFGFM010000234.1 GCA_016931115.1 Deltaproteobacteria bacterium
CAGGTTCTGGATATTTATGCAACCAGCATTGATTATGATCCCATGTCGAATGTTTCTATTGAATTTTTCAAAAAAGTACAAAACAAAATTCATTACGCAGTACATGGACAAACAGCCGCTGAGGTAATATTTGATCGTGCTGATGCCGAAATAGAATTTATGGGGCTTATGTCGTTTCCGGGTAGTCGTCCTTACCTGAAAGATCTTGTTATTAGTCTCAACTCCCTTCAAAAAACTGCTTGAATTCACCAACCCTTACTGGTAATATTTTGGTCGACTTATCTCAAAAACTGACGGCCTTGCAGTATTAAATGAACCATATGGTCTCTTTGTTAAAAGAGAGGATATAGCCATTTATCCTTTCACATTAATTCTTCGCTGTACGCATTAGTTCCTTTACCTTTGCTGAATCTTCTGAGTCAAATTATTCTGTCTTTGTTTACTGCCGGGTTTGCAGTTTCTTTAAAAATTGAAGAGCTGATGAGGAGAGACACCAATGGACCAGAAACGCTGGCAGGAGATAGAAAATATTTTTTACACTGCCCTTGAAATGGAGACTGATAAACGGGCAGAATTTCTTAAGGAGATATGCCCGGGTGACGAATCACTGCGCACTGAGGTTGAATCTCTGCTTATGCATGATGAACAGGATGGCAGTCTGCTCGAAGTCCCTGCTATGGTGCTGATTGCCCGAAGGCTTTCTCTGGATGCAGCGATATCAGAAAAATTTAACCCCGCTTTATCTTTAGTCGGTAAGACCCTTTCACACTATCAAATAATTGGAAAACTCGGCAGGGGCGGCATGGGAGAGGTATATCTGGCTCACGACAGCAGGCTTGGCCGCAATGTTGCCCTTAAAACCCTTACCCCAGGCTTCGTACTCGACCCTGAACGATTGGCACGCTTCAGGCGTGAGGCGCACACGCTGGCCTCTCTGAACCATCCCAATATCGGTGCAATATACGGGCTGGAAGAGTATGAAGGGTCAGACTATCTTGTCCTGGAACTGGTGGAAGGAGATACCCTGAATGGGCCTTTGCCTCTGGCTCTAACCCTGGATTACGCCTTTCAGGTGGCAGAAGCACTGGAAGCCGCCCATATGAATGGGATTATACATCGTGATTTGAAACCGGCCAATGTCAAGGTAACTCCTCAAGGCAGGGTCAAGGTGCTGGATTTCGGTCTTGCCAAGGCTATTCTGGGGACAGAGGATAAGCCGGATCAACAGCAGTCAGCCAAGGTCAGTGACTCTGTGCACTGGCATATAATCGGTACCCCTGCATACATGAGCCCGGAGCAGGCGCGAGGCATTGATGTCGATCAGCGAACGGATATCTGGGCCTTCGGGTGCCTGTTATATGAATTACTTACAGGCAAACGTGCCTTTAAAGGAGAAACCATCTCTGAGACCATTAAGGCAGTGATGGAATATGAACCGGACTGGCAGGCGCTGCCAGCAGGAACCCCTGCGAAATTAATCAAGCTGATAAACCATTGCCTGTGCAAGGATATTAATCAGCGTCTTAACAGTATTACAGATGCACGTTTAATTCTGGAGCATGTAAAAAAGAAACTTTATAAAAAACGATTAACCAAGGTCATTAAAAAACCCATTTTTGCTATCCCTGCCGCAGCTCTTATACTTATTCTTATTTACTCTGGCATAAAGTTATATCAGCATAACTCACAGGTACGATGGGTAAGGGAGCAGGCAATCCCTGAGATCTCACGGCAACTGGATAAATTCCAATACCACAAAGCATATCCTCTAATGCGCCGCGCTGAGGCGATTCTTCCCAATGACCCTACATTAAAAAAAATGCATCACGACAGGTCCTTCCCTACTGAGTTTAATACTACTCCGGCGGGAGCAGAGGTATGGGCAACGGGCTACGATCCTGAGGATAATGACTGGATATATCTCGGAACAACACCTTTCACCAGCAGGGAACTCTTGATGGGAATCTACCGTCTTCGTATAACAAAAACCGGCTACAGGACAATTCTGGGCACATGCGAAGTCATGGGTGGTGGAACTGTTCCGAATTACAACCTCGATAAAGAAGCGGATATACCCACTGGTATGGTGCGAATCCCCGGCGGATACGTGAGTATTACAGGTCTTGTGGCTATAGAACTTAACACATTTCTGATTGATCGTTACGAGGTCACTAACCGGCAGTTCAAGGAGTTTATCAATAAAGGAGGATATCAGAAACAGGAATATTGGAAACAAGAGTTCTTACATGATGGCCGCAGATTATCCTGGGAAGAGGCTATGTATTTGTTTCATGATATAACCGGTCAACCAGGTCCATCCACATGGAAACATGGTGACTATCCTCAAGGATATGACGATTGCCCGGTAAATGGCGTGAGCTGGTATGAAGCTGCTGCTTATGCTGAATATGCAGGAAAACAATTACCCACTATATACCACTGGCAGATGGCCGCAAGTCCGGGCTGGTTTGATGCTATTCTTACTCTTAGCAATTTTAAAGGTGATGGCCCGGCGCGTGTCGGATCATATCATGGCATTGGCCCCTTTGGTACACTGGACATGGCCGGTAATGTGAAGGAGTGGTGCTGGAACGAAATAGGTGCCAATCGGAGCATAAGAGGCGGCGCGTGGGATGAACCGGTATACGTATATGATGACCTGGATTCACGCCTCTCCTGGGATCGCTCCCCACAAAATGGCATCCGATGTGCACTCTATGATAAAAAGGAAGAGACTCTGCTCAAAACACCGATTGTCCAGAACAGGCATGATTTCCAGGAGGATAAACCGGTCTCTGATGAGGTTTTCCACGATTATCAAAGATTTTATGAATATGATTCTACAGATCTTGATGCACGCGTGGAATACATCGTTGAAGAGAATTTTTACTGGATATGTGAAAAGGTTTCCTTTGTTTCAGTATATGGAAATGAACGTATTTTCGGTTATTTGTACCTGCCTAAAAATGTCTCTCCTCCCTATCAGGTGATCATCTATGCACATCCCGGTATGGCATTACGACTTCCCGAACCACAACCTGGTGAAGAACGAATATTCGATTATATAGTAAAAAGAGGGCGGGCATTTCTGCTGCCTGTTCTTAAAGGACAGTATGAACGCCAATACGCGGCTCCTCTAGCCGGTGGAAACGAGCAACGTGACCGTTTAATACTGGAATCAAAAGAATTCCGACGGTCTATAGATTACCTTGCAAACCGGGCGGATATGGATTCTGAGCGGATAGGAATCTATGGCTTAAGTCGTGGAGCTGCTTTACTCCCTATTCTCGCGGTAGGAGAAAAACGGCTTAAAGCCTCTGTGCTTGTCAGTGTCGGATTAGCACATGGTTTTGACTTCTCGCCGGAAGTTGACCCCAAAAATTTTCTACCCCGCTTTAAGGTGCCCACACTGATGATCAATGGCAAATCAATGTTTGGTATTCCGGTCGAGACCTCCCAACGCCCGATGCTCAGGCTGCTTGGAGCGCCGGATAAGGACAAGCACCTGGATCTCAGTGAAGGTGGACATGTCCCGCCCAATTATGCGATTACAATCGAAAAAGCACTTGACTGGTTTGACCGCTATCTCGGCCCGGTGCAAAAAACAAAATAGGATTAAAAAACAACACCGGGGTAGCTGGCATAAAATTCTTATGAATAACCGCTTTTTCCATGCGGGTTTTTTCCCGTGATTTACGCCTATATACATAAATGAATGTCTTAAAACCCATAATATAAGGAGGAGAGATTATGAAAAGCATTAAAGAATTAAGGAAAATAAAGCTGTTAGGAATGTGCATGATTGCAGCCTTGCTGTACATAAGCAGCGGGGCAAATGCCTGCGAACTTTTTGATGATTTTCCGGATTTCATTTCTTTTACCGGAGACCTGGCAATAAATAAAACCGGAGAGGTTGTTGTCGATAAAAAAGGCAATGTCTATGTCAATGTCACCACCGTTCAAAATCGTGTTAACCTATGGCAATTTTCCAGTGATGGAGACCTCTTATCTACAACCGATATCTGCACAGGAGATGCTTACGGTCTTACCATGGATAACAAAGAAAACATATATATAGTTGTTACAGGAGAGGATCGCGGTGTATACAGGGTAGACCGCCGTGGCGATGTTACGCTCCTGCCGGGAACAGACCAGATCGTTGCTGCAAATGCACTTACCTTTGACCAGAGGGGCAACCTCTATGTTACAGAATCATTATCAGGTGCACCGGGTGATTACGGACAGGGTGGCATATGGCGCATACCCCATAGAGGTGAGGCAGAATTGGTGCTGCGCGATGATCTCCTCACCGGAACAGGGGCTGCGCTTGGGTTCCCGATGGGTGCAAATGGAATAGCATGTTATCGGGGCAACCTGTATGTTGCAAATTCAGATAAGGGGTTAATTGTAAAGATCCCGATTAAAAGGAACGAGGAGCTTGGTCAACCGGAAATATGGAAGGTGCTGGAGGCAATACCAGAGGCACTGCTGCCTCCTTTACCTGCATTACCTATAATGGGTGATGGGATTAAGATTGATGAGTTCGGGAACATGTTTATCGCTGTCGTTTCAAAATGTGCTGTTATCAAAATTAATGCAAAGGATTTGACCCAGGAGACAATTGCTGTATTAGGTTCTGATACCACAGACCCACTATATGCCCCGCTTTCCACCCCGAACAGCGTTGCATTTTATCCTGGTATGGGCTTGCGAAAAGGGCTGCTTGTCACCAATGTTGGTATGATCCCTGGATTAGGGCCAGGCAAAGGGCTTGTGAAAATCGAAATAGAGGCTCCTGGCTATCCGTGCCACAGGGTATTCCGGGGATGGAACATGATCCATCCGCGCTATTGGGGCATGTGGTTTCATATGTGGTTCCCCGATTAATAGCCATGTAAATCGCATTTTATTTACAGGGGCGAACCTGTGTGTTCGCCCTTTATGTATTCACAGTTACGGAGGCTGGGCTAAGCGAAGCAACTTAACCATGTTACTGATAATACCCCATTTATATCGTTAATGTTTTATTTACCTTTTCTTCCATCATTATTTAAAAAAAATAATAGGTTAATAACTCAACTTCTACCTTTCTTTATTTTTATGCCGGTTTTTTCCCGTGATTTTCGCCTTTATTAGTGAAAGCATTTTAAACCTGAAACATAAGGAGGAATTATCATGGGTACAAAACTTAATAGAATTATTGTCACCTTGATTACCATTGCTGTGCTCACCCTTATTTCCGGGCCAGCCGGCGCCACTGAAGCTCAGGTCATAGCCACTGACTCTACGGGTTCAGTGGTACTAAAGGTTAAAGTCAGTTACAGAGACCTGAATCTGTCACACCAGGAGGGTGTAGTGACTTTTTACAAGAGAATCAACCATGCTGCCAAACAGGTATGCGGTCATCGCCCGGACATTATGGATTTGCATCGATCAGCCCTGTATAATGCATGCCGCAATGATACTGTTGATCGTGCTGTAAATGATGTTGGTCACCCCGGTTTAGCAGCTCTGCATCAAAAAATCACCAATGGAACGGGCTCCCCGGTGCTTGCGGGAACCAGTATGGAAAAATAGTAATGGGTAAAGGCCTTAAGACCGCTGTCTGCGCCAGGAGACGCAGCCAGCGGTTCAAATATTAACTTCGTCATACAACCACATAGTCTGAGCAGGCAAACATGATTTATTCAACTTGTTCCTGCTATCCCTATGGAACTAGAGCATACAAAAAATCAAATTTGACATTCGAAGCACGAAATATGAAACAAATTCAAAATCCAAATGTTCGAAACATCAAAACAGTTACGTAGGTTAAGCGAAGCATCCATCAATATTCTGAGCTGGGGAGTGATTTCACAATGTGAGAGTATTTCTTGATCATTGAAATTTCGTTATTGACGAAGAAAGGTGCTGTATACCCATTTTGGAGTCTTCAATCTTGAATCATTTCTTCTTCTGCTGTTGTTTAAATTCTTCGAACCAATTTACGACAACGTTAATAGATAAATTACCTTCTACCCCCCAATTCAGAGTTATAAATTTCTGACCATCTCGGGTCACTGCATATTGGTCTAAAACGGGATCAGCAGGAATATTTGTTCTAAAAAGGGGTGTTGGAAGCCCTGGAGTCAGAGAATTTTTTCCCATGTCGACAGTCATTATAGTGCTATCAAGTGACAGAAAAAAAAGCTCCTTTCCATCCTCTCTCCATTGAGGTTGTCCTCCGCCGTTAGACGAGATCTTGGAAGGGCGGCCACTCCCCTCTAATGGTTTTATCCAAATTTCGTTCCTTCCAGATTCACTCGAAACATAGGCAATTGTTTTACCATCTGGAGAAAATTTCGGTTCATCATAATTGTGCAGTCCTCCAACAATAAATTCCGGCACAGGTTCATCTAACAATGGTAGCTTGTAAATCTTATCTCCTTCTTCTGAGACTTCCAGATATGCAATGTATTGTCCATCCCTGGACCAGTCCTCTGCGTAAAGGTTTTTATCTTTTAGTGTCAGGAGCAGAATATCCTCCTCTTCCACAACCATGGATTTGAGGTAAAGGGCTGCAAAGCCTTCAAAGTCGGCACTGTACAGGATATAGTTGCCATCCGGTGACCAGACTGCATCTGTTTCGTCTATTGGTCCGTTAGAAATAGGCATTCCAGAGCCAGAACGATTCAAATCAAGCATCCATAGATCACGCCCTTTATCTAGAACCCGTTTTTCAATTATAACTTTCTCTCCATTCGGGGAAATTGCAACTTGATTATATAGGCCAGGTTCTCCAACAGCTCCAATTGCATTACCATACCGGTCGTACCATTCAAGGCGGACCTGAGGTAAGTTAGAACTTGGTAAATATACAAGCGTTCCTGAATCGGAAACAGCATAATGTGGTGCACCTTCCGGCCTTAAAACATCTTCTATAAGTAAGGCCCTGCTACCGATTATTTCAAGTTTTTCCGGATCAAATGCAACTATGCAAAGGTTATTACCCTCCACATAAACGATATGCCCTTCTGGAAGGTAATGTGAAGTAACGCCAGCGATCACCTCTTTTGCTTTACGGGAACCCGGCGATTGAACCACGATGTTAAAGGGAGGGCCGGTAGTGTACATCACAGTGTTCCCATTCGGCAAAAAATGAGGACAATAACAATCGTTTTCTGTTTCTATCAGCACTTCAGGTTCCCCGCCCCTGGCAGAAACTTGCATTATTTTTCTTCCCTTACCAAGGGCATATACTATTACGTCGTCTGTACCCCAACTCAAAAATCCAGTAGAATCAATATTAGCTATATACACAGCTCCCCCTCCATCTACAGGGATTTTCTTTAATTCATTGCTATCACGGGATTCATAACCTATCCACCGCCCATCGGGTGAGAAAAAAGGGTTCTGAGCCCCCTGGGTATCGTGAATGAGTTTGGCATCAATGTTGTTCATAGAGCGTAAATAAAGCCCTTCCGCAGTCTGATAGACAAACTGTTTTCCATCAGGAGATATAGCGATGGCTCTATCATTAAAAGATAAGAAATTCTGATTTTCAGGTAGATAATAACTGAATTTTATGACTTCAGGTGATTGAGGTGTTCTCATACTCCAGACAACCACCCCAACAATGATTGAAATCAGGACAGTGGTAATCCACGGAGAAATAGTATGGAGTATATTTTGTGGCTTATGTTTAACAATATTATGCAAAAACACACCTGCTGGATCTTCCAAAACCTTTATGATTTCGTAACGAGCATCAGCGATGTCAGCATATCGTTTTCTCAAGTCTTTTTGCAGACAGCGGGTAAGTAATTCTCTCACTCTTGTGTGGATATTTTCAGGAAGCAGCGTCATGTTTGAGTCCCCTTTAATAACCAATGCAAGTATATCGCTGACCTCATCACCAGAAAAAGCAGGTTTCCCCACAAGCATTTCAAATAGCACGACACCAAAGGCCCATATGTCGGCCCGTCTGTCTACAGCTTTTCCTTTTGCCTGCTCAGGAGACATGTATGCCGCAGTGCCCAGGATAACCCCCTGCATGGTAGCAGCTGCGCTTATGGTGGGCGAGTCAGAGGGTTTTGCTTCTCCCTGATCCAAAGCAAATGCCTTTGCCAAGCCAAAATCAAGGATCTTTATCTTGCCATCAGTGGTAATCTTGATGTTGGCAGGTTTTAGGTCTCTATGAATGATCCCCTTTTCATGTGCCGCTTCAAGGCCATCTGCTATCTGCATGGCCAGTTTAAGGGTCTCCTCAACAGGAATCGGGCCTGCTTTTATTCTGTCAGCAAGGGTGCTGCCCTCGATAAGTTCCATTACAAGGAAGTTTGAACTGCCAGATTCCTCAAGACCATATATAGATGCAATATTGGGGTGGTTGAGTGATGCCAGGAGCCTGGCCTCACGCTTAAACCGTTCAACACGGCCTGCATCTATTGCAAAGTCTACAGGCAGTACCTTTATGGCCACATCCCGCCCGAGTTTTGCATCCTTTGCCTGATACACCTCTCCC
>JAFGFM010000235.1 GCA_016931115.1 Deltaproteobacteria bacterium
AAAAGGCCGTTTTTTGTCTGAATCACTTCGATTTCACCCTGTTTCAGATCAAGCTTCGCCTGGTTGATCTCAGGTCTCATTTTGAGTGCCTGCTCTATGTATTCAGTTAGTGCATCTATCTCTGTATCCACAGCGACCGGCATGTCAGATATGTTTATTGAGGTCTCCAGTGGATTGCTATCCGGGCTGTTTAAAAGACGCTTAAGCCTGAGCCCTGTTAATGCAAGGTCGCTCCTGGCGTTTATAAGCGCCTCCTTGCGCAGGGCCACCTCTGCTTCTGCCGCATAAAGCTCTACCTTTGCGAGTGTGCCGATCCTGATTCTTTTTCCGGTTTCATCAAGCTGGTCTTGCGCAAGTTTAAGGGATTCCTGGAAGATTGAAATCCTTTTTTGGGCCAGGACATAGTCCCAGCAGGTTTTCTCAACATCCGCAACAAGCGCCTCTGCAAACCCCCTCAATTCATATTCAGATGCAAGAAGCGCCAGTTGGGCCTTTCTAAGGTTTGCAAGATTTGCACCTCTTCCAAAACCCTCTAAAAGAGGCTGATTAATGGAAATTACCCCTGCCGCACTGGTTTGCACCCCAGACCTTTCCGAATCAATACGTTGCATTTCAATCCCAAGAGATACTTCAGTCCCTGTTGAAAATTTCTTGGATATATCGATATTGTTATTTTTTCTTTCAATATTGGTAAGATCGACGATCCCGCTGGCAAGGGTACTTTTTGACTGATTGCTGTCAAGGTTGACAACCGGGTCAAATACAGCCTTTTGTTCTTCTTCATAGGTCTTTCGTATTTCAGGATTAATTCGTTCGATCTGAAATGCGCGGTTATTTTCAAGCGCACGCAGGGTGGCCTCCTTTATGGATATCGCCTGTTTTTCAGTTGCCTCTTCACCTGAAGAGGATAATGAGGCAAGGGATAGAATAAATATGCATACACCCAGATACGCCAGCATGCCCTGTTTTAACCTGTTTTGCGGGATCATAGTTTATTACCTTTCCGATGAAATAATGTGTATATAACCGGGATCAATACCAGCGTTATCAATGTAGATGCTGTAAGCCCCCCTACAACCGCCCTTGCAAGTGGCGCCTGGGCGTCTGCGCCTTCACCGATTCCAAAGGCCAGCGGAAGGAGTCCGAAAATTGTAGTAAGGGTTGTCATTAGAATAGGCCTGAGCCTCCTTCTGCCTGCCTCCATAACAGCCTCCTGAACCGGCATGCCCTCTCTTTCCAGCAGCCCGGCCTGGTCTACAAGGAGTATTGCATTATTAACAGCGATTCCACCCAGCATAATACATCCGATGTATGATTGAATGTTCAGTGTAGTATTCGTAATAAACAGGGTTACAAGCACCCCTACGGCACCCACCGGTACAGAAAACATCACCACAAGAGGATTTTTAAGTGATTCATACTGGCACGCAAGGACCATATATACAAGTACAAGGGCAAGCATCAGAGAGATAATAAGCTCATGAAAGGCCTCTTTCTGCTCTTCAAAATTACCCGCTACCCTTAAATCATAACCAACGGGTTTAGCGATCTCGTAAAGCTGTTCCTGCACATCCGCTGCAACAGAACCTATGTCCCTGTTTGCAATATTGGCCGTTACATAGGCTATGCGCTGCTGATCTTTTCTTTCTATAAAGACCGGCCCCCTGCCTGACTCATCCCTTACCAGATTCCTGAGTGAAACAAGCTCTCCGGAACCGGTTGAGAGTGTGAGGTTAAGGATTTCATCAATGGACATCTTTTCGGCATCCTTGAGCTGAACAAGAATCCTGTAGGAATTACCCTCTGTGCGGTATTCACCGGCCCTTGTGCCTGCAACGGCTGTTTCAAGCACCCTTGTAACATCCCTGACACTTAAGCCCAGGTCAGCAGCCTTGTTTCTGTCCACATGTATCTCACGCTGAGGGACACCGGCCTTTCTACTCACATCTGTGTCTGTAACACCGGGGACATCCCTGATAGCGTTCAGTACCCTCTCTGTTAAGAGGTCAAGAATCTCAAGGTCATAACCACGTATTTCTATTGTAATGCCTTCCTGTCCGCTTCCAATAAGTCTGCTCAGAATGAACTGGCCCTGGGGCGCCTGAACCCTGATATCCATCCCGGGGATTTTATTCTCGAGCCGGGATCTCAGATCGTTTGCTATCTCGACATTTGACCTGCTGCGATCTTTAAGCGGTGTTAGAGAGAGATTTATCTCTCCCCTCGAACCTCCTCCCCCGCGCCAGGAGGAGCCAACACTTACGACCGATGAGATGAGCTCAGGAACAGCGGGGTAAACAATCTCCTCCATCTTTTTTGTCTGTTCATCAGCAAGTTCAAGCCTGAGACCGACCTCCATTTCTCCGTTTACACGCACTTCACCTTCATCACTGGGGGGTAGCAGCTCGGTTCCGATAAGGGGATAAAGGAGGAAACTTAGGGCAAGCAACAGGGCTGATATAAATATGGTTCTTCCTTTATGCGCCAGAGCAAGCCCGAGAAAATCCTGGTATGAATTACTTAAAGAATTTAAAAAATCTGAAGAAATATTTATAAGGCGGTTGATCCACCCGCTCTTTTTTTGGGATTTATGCTCGGCAGCTTCAAGAAGCCTGGAGGCGAGCATAGGAACCAGACTCAATGACACCATAAGAGAACAGATAAGGGAAAATATAATAACATAGGCCAGCTCTTTAAAAAGTATGCCTGAAATACCCCTCACAAAAATAAGGGGTAAAAATATTACCAGCGTGGTGATTGTGCTTGCTATAATTGCGCCGCCAACCTCCTTTGTGCCCTTGATAGCAGCATAATATGGGGTTTCATTATTTTCATCCCTGTGGCGGAAGGTGTTTTCAAGCACAACAATGGAGCCGTCCACCATCATGCCTACACCCAGTGCAAGCCCTCCCAGTGTCATGAGGTTCAGTGTAAAGTTCCCGAAGTAAAGAAGTGTGAAGGTGGCTATTATGGAAATGGGGATGGCAAGTGATATGACAATGGTACTCCTTACATTTCTCAAAAAAAACAGGAGCACGACAATTGCAAGAGCACCACCGTAGAGGACCGAATTTGCAACATTCTGTATTGATCTTTCTATAAAGTTACCCTGATTTATTACAGGGATAATATGTGCCTGCGGAAAATCCCTGTTTACCTTTTCTATCTCTGCCAGAACACGTTTTGCTACCTCTACAGTATTTTCATCGGCCTCCTTTCGGATTCCAAGCCTCATTCCGAGTTCTCTGTTAACCCTTACAATCCTTTCAACCTTTTGATATGTATCTTTTATTTCTGCGATCTGTCCAAGGGTTACTGCTGCCCCATCATGAGTAATGAGCACTGTATTTTTCAACTGATCCAGGTTTGTAAACTCGGCTGGCGCCCTCAGTGCAATATCATACTTTCCCTCCTCAATCTTTCCTGCAGGTCTGTCAAGGTTGGCGTCACGTATCGCCTGTAGAATCCGATCGAGCGGGATATTAAGGGCCTTAAGGCTCTGGGGATTCAGCTCAACCCTTATCTCTCTGTTATAACCGCCCCAGATATCAACCTGGGCAACACCCGGAATACGCGCGAACCTGTACCTGATCTGGTCTTCAACGAGCTCTGTCAGTTCAATGGGGTCGAGTTTACTGGATATACCCAGTATCACTACAGGAAGACTTGATATGTCAAACTTATCGACCCTTGGTTTTACAACATCTTCAGGCAGGTCATTCATTCCATCTTCGATTTTACTCTGAATATCAATTGCAACAGTATTAATGTCCGTGCCCCATACAAAGGTTACCCTTATACTGCTGTTACCCTCTGAGGAATCCGAGGTCATTTCTTCAACACCGGGCACAGTGGCTATTATCTCCTCCAGCGGCTGGGTCACGAGTCTTTCCATCACCTCGGGGCTTGCCCCTGCATATGAGGTGCGTACACTCAGGGTAGGCAGTTCAACACTCGGAAGCATATCGAGCCGGAGCCGGCTTAATGACACTGCCCCCAGTATTACTACTATGAGCGTAACCATAGTGATTACTATGGGGCGTTTTACGCTGAATTCCGCGAGTGTCATTTTTGTGTCTCCATTTTATCTGTTTTATTGCTTTCTCCTGAGATATGAATTTCTGACCCGTCATCCACAAGCTGCTGCCCCAGGGTGACTACAAGACCATTGGTTAACCCTTTACAATCGATTTGCACCTTTTCACCTTCACGGATTCCAACTTTTACAGGGCACCACCTGACAGTTTTATTATCATCATTGACGATAAATATCCCATCCTTATTTTCTCTTTTTGTCAGGGCCTGCTCAGGGACAATCAGGGCATCCTTCACATTTTCAAACACAATGGTGGCTCGAATGAACATGCCCGGTTTCAATCTTAATTCATGGTTTTCAATGGTGAGCTCAATTCTTGCCTGCCTTGTCGCCTGGCGGAAGATGGGGGCGATACGGCTTATCTCACCTGCAAATATTTCATCAGGGTGGGCGTCTGTAGTTAAAAAGGCAGGTTGCCCGGGTTTGAGATAAACATAGTCTTTTTCAGAAACATTAATAATACCTAGAATCGGATCGAGTTCAACAATGGACAGAAGAGGAGAATTTGCTGATACCATGTCACCTTCATTGGCAAATCTTTCCCCCACTGTCCTGGTGTCATCCCCGCCTGTCCAGCCTGCCGCTATCTTTGTATACCCCTGTTTTATTCTCGCTGTCTCAAGAGATGCCTCTGCCCTCTTTACCTGTGCCTCCGAGACTGCCAGTTTTGCCTGCTTTGAGAGCTGATCGGCCTTTGCCGAATCATATTCCGAATCCGAAGCCAATCCGCCATTGAGTAGTTCGTTTATTCTTTTTAACTCCCTTCCAGATATTTCAGAACCGCTTTTTGCTTCTGCCAGATTTGCCTCTGCAACAGCAAGATCCGCCTTTGCAAGAAGAACAGCCTGTTCATATTCTGCATCATCCAGCTCGGCAACCACCTGGTTGCGTTTTATTGTATCCCCTATATCGGCCTTAAGAAGCTCAACGCGGCCGTTTATCTTGGGGGCAATCACAAATTCGGAAGGGGACTCAAGGGTTCCGCTAAATGTTTTTTTCAGCTCGATCGGCCCTGTTTTTATTTCTGCCACCTCAACAGGCACTGCCCTTGGCCCACCCTGACGGCGCTGATCACCACCTGACTGTTCCCTGATACGGGAGATGATCTGCCATACAAATGCAATAATAAGTATGGTTGCCAGAATAATTGCTATTTTTTTTTTGCTATCAGTTTCATATTCGCCTTCTTCCTTGTCTGGGAGGTTTATGCATGCAGACTCTAATATGGTCCTCTGAACGATTTTCATGGAGAAGAAACAGGTACATACCCATATATCCTGAAATGATCCTATTCTAAAATATATTGAACTCAATATAAACAAATAAAAAATTATTTCTCCCGGGGTCTCATCGCCTTCAAAAGGTCATTACTGATACAAAACGCCTTGAACTGAACCTTTTTTCTGTTTCCATAAAATTACCTCCTGAAAAAATACTAAAATGAATATTTAACCCCCATGTAATAAAAGCGCGGTTTTCCTGGAATCAGAAAGGGCTGGATATACTCTTTATCAAACATGTTATCTATTTCAAAAAACAGTTTATACTTATTGATCTCATATTCCACCCTGGCGTCAACCAGATAGCGGCTTGCAACCCCTATTGTGTTTTCACTGTTGCTGAATTCTTCAGAGGTATAGCTTACCGTTGTGCTTATGGAAAGCCTGTCTATGGGAGAACTGGTTATCTTTCCCTGAAACCTGTGCTTTGCCCTCATCGGAAGCCATAAACCCGTGGCATCATCCTTTGCCGATTTGTAGGTGTAGGACAATGCAAGGTTGAATAGTTTATCAGGAGACCAGGAAACCGAGTTGTCAAACCCCTTCTCTGTTGCACTCCCTACGTTAACAAAGGTTCTTCTAAGCCCGTTTTGGGTGGTGATGGAATCCATAGCAATAAGATTTTCAACTTCCGAATAGAACGGAGTGACATTAAAAGATATGGCATCAAAAGGTGAATAAAACAGAGTTAGCTTATAGTTAGTATAACTTTCCTTCTCTAGATCCGGATTGGCGATGACAAAGGCGTCTGAGCGATATCTGTCTTTGTAGCTCGGAAGTTTGTCAGTGAGATTGAATCCAATAACAGCACCATAGTTCCCTTTTCTATACCCAAGTGTCAATTCAGGATTCAGGCTGTCATCAAAATTATTGTACCGGGTCCCCCTT
>JAFGFM010000236.1 GCA_016931115.1 Deltaproteobacteria bacterium
ATGGAGGATTATCAAAGCTTTGAAGATATTGAATCAAAGGATATTTAACAGCAGGGGTTTCAGCCTCATGGAGGTCATGTTTGCCCTTGCCCTGATCGGCATTGCGCTGACTACCCTCCTTGCCTCCCAGTCTCAGGGGCTTAGCCTTGCAAATGAGGCGAAGTTCTATACAACCGCTGCATTTCTGGCACAGGGTAAAATGGCCGAGATCGAGATCGCCGAGACAGAGAGCATCGCGGACGACTCAGGGGATTTCGGGGATGATTACCCTGATTATACCTGGGAGGTGGAGATAAACAGCACCTCCATTGATGTGCTTGAAGAATATGCTGACCGCTTTAAACAGATAGACCTGCATGTCTATTTTGGAGAAAACAGGGTCTATCAATATGATATAAGGCTGTACAAGCTTATTTAGATGAATGGTGAATGGTGAATGGTGAAAGCTCAAGGGTAAAAGCTGAAAGCTGAAAAATATGTTATTGTATTTACGCCAATGTATAATAAGAAGTACCGGTAAGATATAGATGATCACCTGCTTAAATAGATTCATGATGTTACTTCTTCTCCCGTCTGATCAAAAGAGGGTTAATGGCCAGTATGGCTTTACCCTGCTTGAGATAGTGGTGGCAATAGCCATATTTGCGGTAATAATCTCACTCATATACCCGGCCTATACAGGCACATACCGCAATATAGAGATAGCAGAGACACAGTCAGAGATATATGAGATGGCCAGGACAGCCCTGATCAGGATAGTGGAAGACCTTGAATCAACCTATGTACCTGCACCATCAGAGATCGGGCAGGGTGAAACTGCCTCTGAACCACTGATTGGCCAGGATGATTTTATAGAGGGGAGGGATTCAGATCGAATCAGGTTTTTTTCCAGGTCTCACATAGATCTGGAGGAGTCTCAGGATGAGGCAGGTGAGGCAAAGATCGCCTACTACCCCATTTTAAAGGAGGATAAAAGCATCACCCTATACAGGTCAGACACCAGGGCCAACCTTGAATGGCCTGAGGAAAATACAGGCGGGTGGCGTATATGCGAGGGGCTCTATTCAGTCAATTTTACATACAGGAATAAAGAGAGCAACACTTATGATACATGGGATGCGTCTGTCGCAGGCCAGGTAACAGGGCTCCCTCCAATGGTGACTGTTACGCTGGGATTTATTGACAAGGATGATCCTGAAAAACCATTAACCTTTTCCACATCTGTGGCGCTTCCTCTGGCAAACTGAAATATGAAAACAACACTTACAAATAACAGGGGGGTCGCGCTGATAATAACCATACTGATGATGGCTATTATTGTGGTGCTTACCCTTCAATTCAACAGCTCCATGAGACATGAGCTGTATGGCGCTGTAAGCTCAAGGGATAATATCCTTTTAGGTTATATTGCAAAGTCCGGTTACAACCTTGCCATAACCCTTTTAAAGGAGGATGACCCTTCAAGCGATTCATTTCAGGATGACTGGGCCATGTTAGAGGAGGGTTCAGCCCTGTCAGAAGGGCTCTTTGATGGGGGGAGATTCCAGGTGAAGATATCTGACCTCTCAGGCAGAATACAGATAAACAGCCTGATAAAACAGGATGGTACATACAATGAGGATCAAAGGGATATCCTTTTAAGGCTGCTCATATCTGAGCCCTTTGAGCTTGAAGAAGAAGAGGCAGAGGATTTAGTGGATAATATCAAGGACTGGATTGACGCGGACGGTGAGCCTACCAGGTTCGGGGCAGAGGACCTATACTATCAATCACTTGAAAACCCTTACCCCTGCGCAAACAGCCCTCTAAGATCAGTCAATGAGATGATAAATATAAGGGGCATAACGCGTAACCTGCTCTTTGGTACTAGAGAGGCCCCTGGATTAAAGGAGTTTATCACGGTTTTCGGTGATCCTGGAGGCAGGATAAATATTAATACAGCAGACAGGCGCATCCTTTTAGCCATCTCTGAGGAGATGGACCTGGATATGGTGGATGAGATTATTGCATACCGCAATAATGAGGATAATGACCTGATCAGCGACCTCTGGTACAAGGAGGCCCTTGGCACAGATGAGGAGATAATTAAACCAGCCCTCATAACCATAAGGAGTTCATATTTTGAGATACTCTCCACAGGCATAAGGGATAGAGCGGTAAAGGAGCTGAAGGCGGTGGTTAAAAGGGCCCAAGGTGATTTTATAACAATGTCATGGGAGATAATATAACAGCTTTCAGCTTTCAGCTTTCAGCTATTATAAGAATACATTGAGTTTTTTTAAATATTTATATATAGAGAATAAAATCAATTTAATTTACATCAGGAATAAATGATGCCCGGAAAGATATTAGGAATAGACATCTCAAATAGCTATATATCTGCGGTTCAGGTGATAAGCGGGTTAAAGGGGTATCAGGTGGTATCATGCTTTTCTGAACCTGTTACTGATAATAATCCACTAAACGCACTTGAAAAACTGGCTGGCCGCATTGACCTGAAAAGCGACAGGTCTCTTCTCTCTATCCCCCCATCCGGGATCTCCTTCAGAAATATAGAGACCCCTTTTAAAGATGCCAAAAAGATCAGACAGACCCTTCCCTTTGAGATGGAGAGCCATGTGCCCTTTTCTGTGGACGGGATGATAATAGATTACACCCACTCAGATGCTGAAAACCCCGCTGCCCTGCTTACCGCAGCAGTTGAAAAGCCCACTGTTTCAGGATATATTGACCTCCTTCAAAAGGCAGGGCTTGACCCTGATATAATAGATGTGAGGCCTGTACCGGTTGTTACATGGCTTCTGGATCAGGAAAAGAGCCCGTTAAACGGGATCTATCTTGACCTTGAACCGGAACACCCCTCCCTTGTGATCTTTAAGGGCAAAAGGATTGTTGTTATAAGGGAGTTACCCTGCTCTTTTGATCAAGGTATAGAAGGCCCTGAAGCTGTTGAAAATATCATAAAGGCCATATGCACTGAGACCTCAAAGACCCTCCATTCCTATAACACACGAGAAAGGAACGGCTTTAAGCCTGAAAGGATCTATTTTGGAGGCAGGCTCTCCGGTTACAGGGATGCACAGTCCATTATAAACAGCTTTTTTGAGACCCCTTCAGAGAGGTTAAATATCGCAAGAGAGGGTAAGCTCCGCATGGATCTTAACCTTTCTGCGATTTATGACCCGGCATTAATGGATAACGCCCTTGCCCTTATTGTAAAGGAGACAGGGAAAAATAGCGGCTTTAATTTCAGGAGAGGTGAGTTCAAGAGTAACAAGAGCGTTCTGGGCCAGGTAAAATACATCAAGACCTCTATCATCATGCTTGCCCTCCTCTTTTTCATGCTGATCATAAACCTGGGCACGGATTACTATTTTGTGAGCAAACACCACTCAGAGGTTAACAGGGAATTTGATAAAAGGGTGCCCGAATTCAGCGGGATACAAAGCGCCAGGGGAAAGATAACCGCGGCCAGGCAGAAGCTGAAAACCCTCAGCAACCCCTCATCAGATCTCTCAAACGAGATAAACCCTGACCAGAGGGTGCTGGATATAATCAGGGACCTGTCGATCAGTATAAATAGTCAATACCCTTTTGATATAAACACATTAACAATAAGGAGCAGTGAGGTCACCATAACAGCAGAAACCGACAGCTTTGATACGGTCTCAAAGATAAAAAATGCCCTCAAGTCATCTGACCTGTATAAAAACGTTGTAGAAATAAAGCGTGAACAGAAAGGTGATGGAGTGATACTTGACCTGAAGCTTGACATGGCTGATCAGTTATAAGGACAATGGATAAGATATGAAACTTGCAAGGCGTGAAAAACTCTTTATAGGCGGAGCAGGGTTAATCCTGGTGGGCTTCCTGATCATTACACAGCTTGTTGTTCCATTTTTTAACAGGAAGGATCGACTGGAAAAGGAGGCCAAAGAGCTGGAACAGGTCATTCAGGAGTATGTGCAGGCAGGCGCCGGGGGCCAGGATATTGAGAGTATATCAGGGAACCTGGAAAAGGTGCTCGCTGCCCGCGGGGATGAACCCCTTGACTCCTTTATAAACAAAGAGGCCAGCGCAATCGGAATAACGAAGAAAATACCGCGAATGAGGCCTTCAGAAGGCAAAAAACAGGGTGATTTTCTGGAAGATATAGTTGAACTGCCACTTGAGGCGGTGTCTTTAGCACAGCTCACAGAGTTTTTATACCGGATCGAGAAGCCGGAAAAGTTTATTTATATAAGCAGGATCACCATCAAGGATAACAAGAAGGAAGAGGGCTTTCTTGATGCAACTATCAGGGTGCTCACATATAAGAGAATATAGCAGGATATGAACTGAGTAATAATGCAGGCTTTCAAGAGAAATAATAGATACTGGTACCTGGTATATATAGCGGTTCTGCTGATCCTCTTTTTATATGTCATGTTTCCTGACAGGGTCTTGAACAGCTTTTTGAGTGCACAGGCGGAAAAGAGATTCCCCGACCTGAATATCAGTTTTGAGGATACAGGGTTTATATTGCCCCTTGGCATTAAGATCAAAGGGCTTGAGGTCGCCTTGAAGGATAATCCTTATGTGCCCATATATGTATCTGAAAAGACATCCATAAGGGTTTCTATAACAGGCCTGTTTTTTGGCGGCAATAAAGTAACCTTTACAAGCAGGGTAAATGGCGGGGAGATATCAGGTGTTTTTGAGGAAAGGGACAAAGAGAGTTGTAACATTACAGTAGATATAGATGACATTATCCTTGATGGAAGGCCCTTTATACACCCGGATACAGGCAAATATATAGAGGGCATGGTATCAGGAAGGATCAGCTTTACAGGTAATCCTTCAGACTTTATAAAGGGAAAAGGGGATATCTCTCTTGAGGTAAATAAAGGCAGGATAAAACCCGCCATGCCCCTGTTTGATATCAGGGATATAGGGTTTGAGAGGATAAGTATAGCAGGCGCCCTTGATAAGATGAGGTTTACAATAAAGGATATGTCGATGAAAGGCGGCCCCTTTAATGGCAGCGCAAGGGGTGATGTGCAGTTAAACAGGGATATCTTTTCAAGCGGGTTAATGCTCTCCGCCAAGATAACCCCCGGCCCTTCAATGGAAAAGGATATACCCGATGTTGCAAGGGCAATAAAGTCATCAGGGATAATGAAAAATGGCAGGCTCATCTTTGATATAGAGGGTACTTTAACAAAACCGCTACCAGTAATAAGGTGATACTCATATGCTGACAGATATCATGACAAAGAACATTTATACCATTATCAACATAATAGCCATAGCAGTGATAATCTTTCTCGGCGTTGATACCTTTTACCGTGTTATTGAGGCCCGGTTTGAAAAACCTGTGGTCAAACAGTCTGCAACAGCGGTAAAGGCCGAGCCCCCAAAAAGAATTAACACCCGGAAGCTGAGCGACTATGAGGTGATCAACAGGAGAAGCATATTTGGAAAGGCAGGCGCAGGTATAACAGGCAAAATGGATGACCCCTCACAGGTGGAAAGCCTTGACCCTACCTCTCTTGATGTCATACTCCTTGGCACTGTTGCAGGGAGTGATGAGGATGCCTATGCGGTTATTGAAGATAAGTCAAAAAGGACACAGGATATCTACCACATTGGCGACAGCATAAAGGATGCAGTTCTGAAAAATATATACAGGAACAAGGTGGTAATAAGGTTCAATGGAAAGGATGAGATCCTGCTCAAGGATGAAAACCAGGGGCAGAAGGGTGCCTCTTCTTCATCCTTTCCAGGGTTTTCAGGTATGACCCCTCCGCCGGCCACAGGGGGAGAGCCTGTACAGACCATTACACTGAACAGGACAGAGCTTGACAGCGCCCTCTCTAATATCCAGGAGGTCATGACCCAGGCATCTATTCGGCCGCACATGCAGGATGGGGTAGTTGATGGGATGACTATAACAGGGGTCAAGGCAAACTCCATTTTCAGGAAGGCAGGTTTAAGAAACGGTGATATTGTAAAGGGTATTGAAGGCATGGAGATCAAAAGCGCGGAGGACCTGCTCTCTATTTATGGCAGTCTCAGGGATAGTGAATCAGTGGGGTTCCAGATTATACGAAGGGGAAGAGTAAGAAATATTCAGCTCAAGGTCAGATGATGATTAATAAGTGCACATATATCAGATGCGGACAGAGGCCAGGGTAAAGGGATGTACAATTCATTTTTCGGCCTGACAGAGACACCATTCAATCTGACGCCTGATCCCAGGTATCTTTACCTGAGTTCCAATCACAGGGAGGCGATTGACCACCTCCTGTACGGGATCAATGAGAGGAAGGGGTTTATCCTTATTACAGGGGGCATAGGGGCCGGAAAGACCACCCTCTGCCGTGTACTCCTTGACAGGCTTGATGAAAAGACAAAGAGCGCACTTATACTCAATTCATTCATCTCCGATATGGAGCTTTTAAAACTTATTGTGCAGGAATTCGGTGTTGATATTGACACGAATGCTGGCAGGGAAATCACTAAAAAGGACTATGTTGATGCCCTTAACCGGTTTCTTCTCACGAATTTCAGCAACGGGGGCAATGCTGTCCTGCTCATAGATGAGGCGCAGAATCTATCAAGGGAGGTGCTTGAACAGCTCAGGATGCTCTCAAACCTTGAGACAGAGAGGGAAAAGCTGATACAGATAGTCCTTATCGGTCAGCCTGAACTAAATGATATTATTGGCGCCCCATCGCTCAGGCAGCTTAATGACAGGATACTGGTGCGTTATTTTCTTAAACCCTTAGGCGACATGGATGTAAAGGGGTATGTGGAACACAGGCTTGTTGTTGCTGGCAGTCACGGTAATATCACCTTTACGAGCGGGGCATATAAGAGGTTATATTCAAGGTCTGAGGGGATACCGAGGAGGATAAACAGCATCTGTGACAGGTCACTCCTTATAGCCTATACAAAAGGGGCATATACAGTAACCGGAACCATAATCGATAAGGCTGCGAATGACCTGTATGGGGCAGGTGATGTGATAAAAAAGGGGGGGCTGTTTTCATGGGTAAGGCCCCTGCATATAATCCTGATAGCCTTTATCCTGCTTGTGGCAGCCGGGATTACAGGGTTTATTTACCTGAAACATATGTATGAGGTCTCATTATCCAGGCAGGTAAAAGAGGTGGTCGCCGCTCAAAAAAAGGAGGAGACACCTGTGGTGAAGGAGGTCAAAAAGGAGGCTGAACTGTACCTTGACAGTGCAAACAGTATCTCAGCGCTTTTTTCCCTTTTTTACAGGAATAACCCTGATAAGAAAATAAATGATGCAGGGGGCCGCTTAAGCCTTGAGACATTTGAGCTTGCCCCTGAATATTACATAACACTAAAAAAACCCTTTGTGCTTAAAACAAACAGGGATATGACTAATATAAAATATCTGCTCATTACAGGTGTGAATGAAAATGGGGCACGCTGTTCGGATGCAGAGGGAAACGAGAGAGAGATCAGTAAGGAGTTCCTCTTTGAAAACTGGGGAGGTTCTGTATCGTGGATATTCCCTGTTTATGCCAGAGACCAGATATATAATATCGGCATGGAAGGCCCGGCTATCAGCCGGTTCCAGAAAACCCTTCAGTCAAAAGGTTATCTGGTGCAGGTGAACGGGATATATGACATAACCACGTTAAATGAAATGAAACGTTTTCAGGGTGATTTTGGCCTGCGTGTGGATGGTGTTGCAGGGCCAAGGACAAATGCCCTTTTATATCAGATGGCGGAATAAGATGAGTTATATCAATCAGGCACTCAAAAAAGCGCAGAAGGAGAAGGATGCTGGAAGCATAGGCTACATCAGGTCTATCGGGGGGGGAGGCACGAGCGCAGAGAGGGTGTCAGGCAGGCAGTACATTTATGCGGCCCTGGCAGTTATCATACTGGTTGCAGGGGGCATCTTTTATCTCATCAAGTTTAACAGTGAGAAGAGCCATGAAGCAGCTGTAAAACCTTCGTCAATCGAACATGCCGCTAATACGCAAAGGCAAAACAGGGATATTGCGGTTCAGGAAAAGGTAATCTCAGAGAAAGAAAAGGTTAAAGGGCCTGAGAACAATAAAAAAGTCATGACAGATGCAGTAGAAGAGTTGTATAAAAAGGCGGTTCTTCTGCTCAAGGAGAAGAGGGTAAAGGAGGCTTTAGCCATTTACATGGAAATACTTGATAAAGACCCTGGCCATTTTGCCTCCTTAAATGATATAGGGGTGCTCTACCTCCAGGAGGGCAAATATACCAGTGCAATTGATAACCTTGAAAAGGCGGTAAGGCTTAATCCAAGGTTTGTAAACCCCTGTTATAATCTGGCCTGCGCCTATGCCCTGAACAATCAGCCTGAAAAGGGTATGACCTATTTAGAAAAGGCCATTAGCATAAATAAAGAGGTAAAGGCATGGGCGAAAAATGACCCTGATCTTAAAAACCTCAGGGGTCAGAGCGGGTTTATTGCCCTGATTGAATGATGAAATAATATATGATAAAAGGTGCAAATTCCATAAAACAGAAGGGTAAATTATGAGAGTTAAAAATTTCGTAACAATCGGTGCTCTTTTTCTGATGGTCTCCATTTTTACCGCAGGCACAGTGTACAGCGCGCGTACGAGTGAAGGGGATGAGATAACCTCATCAACCGGTGAAGAGGCCGCATCAGATCAAACTCCCGCCATTAATGAAGATTTTTATCCACCTGCCATTCCCGCTTCCGAACAGGAAGTGGCGCCGGCTGCCCCTGAAAGGAAGGCAGCAGGGCCGGGGAGAAACACATCACGTGAGAAGGATGACTCCCGCCTGATCTCCATTGATTTTGATAATGTGGATATCAACCTTCTGATCAAATTTATAAGTGAACTTACAGATAAAAATTTTCTGGTTGACCCCAATGTCAAGGGAAAGGTCACCATCATTTCACCATCCAAGATATCTGTTGATGAGGCCTACAGGGTATTTGAATCTGTACTGGAGGTACATGGCTTCACAACCGTACCATCAGGGAGCGTTACAAAGATTGTCTCTTTAACAGAGGCTAGATCAAAAAATATCGATACCGTCTTTGGTGATGAAAATGTAAGGGCTGAAGACAAACTGGTGACCCAGATAATCCCACTTAAATATGCAAACCCGAAAGAGCTTGAAGCGGTATTCAAGCCACTTATTTCAAAGGGCAGCGTAATGGTGTCATATGATCCTACAGGCATGCTTATCCTTACTGAAACCAAATCAAACATATCACGACTATTAAAGATAATAGAGGTGCTGGATGTGCCCGGTACAGGAGAGATGATAACAGTTATCCCTCTTAAAAATGCATCCGCGCAGACAATGGCAACAAGCATAGGGACAGTTTTCAGGTCAAACACAGGAACAGCCAAAAGGACAGCAGCTTCTATCGCGGCCTCCCAGATAATCGCTGTACCGGATGAAAGGATGAATGCAATCATACTACTTGCATCAGAGGTTGATACCCTCAAGGTAAAGGGGCTTATTGACCTGCTTGACAGGGAGATACCAAGGGGTGATGGCGGCATACATGTTTACCCGCTCCAGAACGCAGATGCCGAGGAGATGTCAAAAACCCTGATGTCCATCCCAAAGGAGACTCCGAAGCAGGGTGAGCAGAAGGGGACAGCCCCTGTGCTATCAAAGGATATCCAGATAGTGTCAGACAAGGCCACAAACTCCCTGATCATAACCGCTGAAAAGGCCGATTACTTGATACTTGAGAATGTGATTCATGAACTGGACAGACCAAGAAGCATGGTCTACATAGAGGCCCTGATCATGGAAGTGAGCATGAGTAACAAGCTTGAGATAGGGGTGCAGTGGCAGGTAGGAGATGTGGGTGACAACGCATCCGTATACAGCGCATCCAATCCCGGTGTTAATAATTTCCCCTCTCTTAATTCAGACGGAAGTGTGAGTTTGCCTACTGGTCTCACATACGGGGTTCTGGGTAATACTATCAAGATCGGGGGTATAGATTTTGCCGATATAGGCGCTGTTTTGAGGGCATATGCCAATGATTCCGATGTGCAGATACACTCATGGCCACAGATAATGACCCTTGATAATGAAGAGGCTAGCCTATCAGTGATCGATAATGTTCCCTATATAACCAGAAGGGATGAAAATACCTCTACCGGCACAACCGGTTACAGCAATTACGACTTCAAGGATGTTGGTGTAAAACTTACCATAACCCCCCAGATCAACCAGGAAAGGTTTGTCAGACTCAAGATCGATCAGACGGTAAGTCAGGTATTGAGCACAAACGAGGAAGGGCAGCCCACAACATTTGAAAGAAAAGCCAATACTGTAGTCAGGATAAAGGACGGTCAGACAGTGGTAATAGGCGGTCTTATAGATTCAAAGGACAACAGGACAAATTACAGGGTGCCTTTATTAAGCCGGGTTCCGATTCTTGGATATCTCTTCAAATCAAAAACCAATTCACTTGATAAAAAGAATCTCTATATATTCATTACTCCCCGCATTGTGACAAATCCCGGAGAGGCAACAGAATTATACGAGGAAAAAAAGGAGCATATTCGATCTATCCAGCAGGGTTCCATCAGGATGAATAATGATGGCAAACTTTCTGAAGATATGAGGCTTGCCGGGATCGGTTATAAATATCTTGAACTCAAGGATTATGAAAAGGCCCTGAAATATTATGAAAAGGCCCTGAAAGAAAACCCAAATAACCCATATGCGATCCTGAATATCGGTTATATTAACCAGGTACAGGGCAACAGCGTAAAGGCGATTGAGATGTATGAAAAGCTAATAGCTATGGCGCCAAAGGATGTAGCGGATGCATCCACTGACCCTTTAAGGGCAGGTAAAAGGCTTACAGATATAGCAACAGAAAACCTGAAATCATTAAAGACGAATAACTGATATGAAATCCCTCGGACAGATACTTCTTGAACTAAATCTGGTTACACAGGAACAGCTGGATGAAGGCATAAAGATCCAGGAGGAAAAGGGCGGCCTGATCGGTGAAATACTTGTCAAAAAAAAGCTTTTATCCGAGGCCGGTCTTCTAAAGGCACTTGGCATACAGTACAATATGGATTATCACACTGCCATTTCTGTTAATGAGCTGAATACAGAATTTACAGAAAAGGTGCCCATACAGTATTTGAAAAAGTACTGCATGATACCGCTTATTGGCAGGGACTCTAAAAAGATAGCCATAAACAACCCTGTAGACTTCCAGCCCCTGGATGACCTGAAGCTCCAGCTTGGCCTGAAGGATGCAGAGACTGTGCTTGCCCCAAAGGCTGAGATACTCTCTTCAATAAATTTCATATATGACAGCAGCCAGGACTCGGCAGAACAGGTGCTCCAGGATATGAATGATGAAAGCGGGGATTCCATAATCTCGGCAATACAGGAGGCAGGCGACCTGCTGGATGACACAAGTGATGCCCCCATTATCAAGCTTGTAAATGTTATGCTCTCACAGGCGGTAAAAGACAAGGCAAGCGACATCCATATAGAGCCGACCCAGAAAGGGCTCAAGATCAGGTACAGGCTTGATGGCATACTTTACGACATGATCTCCCCCCAGAAACAGATACAGGCGGCCCTCATATCCCGCATCAAGGTTATGGCAGATATGAACATAGCTGAAAAGCGACTTCCCCAGGATGGTCGTATTGAGATAAGGATAGGCGACAAAAACATAGACATCAGGGTTTCAACAATACCTACTGCCTATGGTGAGAGGGTGGTTTTAAGGCTGCTGGACAAAACAAAGATATTTATCAGCGTAACTGAGCTGGGTATGCCGGATGAAAGGCTTGGTGAATTCAATGAACTCATTAATGCCGCACACGGGATATTTCTTGTAACAGGGCCAACCGGGAGCGGTAAGACAACCACGCTTTATGCAGCCCTCTCCCAGATTAACAGCACGGATAAAAATATTATTACCATTGAAGACCCTATAGAATACCAGCTTGAGGGGGTAGGGCAGATACAGGTAAACCCCAAGATAGACCTCACCTTTTCAAGGGGCTTACGTTCCATAGTAAGGCAGGACCCTGATGTCATCCTTGTAGGTGAGATAAGGGACCTTGAGACAGCAGAGATTGCTATCCAGTCTGCCCTGACAGGCCACCTGGTTTTCTCTACCCTCCATACAAATGATGCTGCCAGTGCGGTTACAAGGCTGATAGACATGGGCATAGAGCCATTTCTGATCACATCATCGGTTATAGCCATTCTGGCCCAGAGGCTTGTTCGTGTAATCTGCCCCTTATGCAAAGAGGCCTATACCCCGGATGAACAATCCCTTTTAAAGGTGGGCATAACCCCTGAGATGCTTAAGGGAAGAAGCATATACAGGGGCAGGGGATGCCCCGCATGCCTTAATACCGGCTATTCCGGCAGGACAGGAATATTTGAACTGCTGATAGTGAATGAGTCAATACAGAACCTGATACTTAAGACCTCTGATTCAAATGCGATAACACAAAAGGCGGTTGAGAACGGGATGGTTACCCTGAGACAGAACGGGGCACAGAAGGTGCTTAAAGGCATTACCACGATAGAGGAGGTTTTCAGGGTTACCTACCAGTAGGCAGGTATTTTTTATAACTTGTATTTCAAAAAAATAAGTGCTATGTTTTCGCCAGTTTATGGACGGTTCAATAATATAAATCAATGATCAGTATGGGTGCATTATCATGAAAGTATATTGTCCCGAGTGTAAAACAAAATACAACCTGGATCCAGACAAGATCCCCGCTGCTTCGGATAAGGGAATAACTGTAACATGTCCGAAATGTAAACATAAATTCCCTTTAACACTTGAACCAAAAGAATCCGCGGAAGAAAATAAGAGTACCGTACAGGAGATACTTATCCCGTGCCCGTCATGCGGCCATATCAGCATTTCACAGAAGAAATGTCCTGGCTGCGGAAAGGTATTTACCCGTGAAGATGTGGAAAAGTTAAAGATAACAATCAGCGGCTGACCATATCAAATCGGTAATATAAATCTGCCTTTCTGGCATGATATCCGCTTGCTTCTATAACTAAGAAAGCAATATTTATAAACCTGAACAGTTATAGGAAAATAATAATGTCGGAAACAAAAAAAGAGATCCTGGTAGTAGATGATGAAGAACAGATGCGCCTTGCCCTTAGACGTATGCTTGAAAAAGAGGGCTATTCTGTGAGAGAGGCTGAAAATGGTGAAAAGGCTATCAGGGCACACAGGGAAAAACAGGCTGACCTTATCATTACAGATATAATAATGCCTGATAAAGAGGGCCTTGGCACCATCGTTGAGCTTAAAGGTGAATTTCCCGATGTAAAGATATTCGCCATGTCTGGTGGCGGGAAAAACTCCCCTGATCAGTATCTGCGCATGGCCAAGGGGCTTGGTGTTGACAGGGTATTTATAAAGCCATTTAACCGTGAAGATATACTTTCAGCAGTATCAGAGGTGCTTGCATAGAGAGACGGGGAGACATTATCCCCCTGTGTATGCCATGTCTATGCTTTTTATGTATGACTCTATCCCTTTTGAAACGCCTTCAGAGAGAATCTCCTTATAATTATCGCTTATAAGTTTCTTTCTTTCTATGCTGTTCGTAAGAAAACCTGTTTCTATGAGTATGGATGGCATCTCTGCGCCTATAAGCACATAGAAGGGGGCCTGTTTTACACCCAGGCTCTTGTTCACCTGGTATTTTTTCTTTAAATCCCCCATTATCCCATCCTGTACGCTGTGGGCAAGCCTGCTTGATTCGCTTATTTTGGTATTCAGCATAAGGTCATTAAGTATTGACTGAAGATCACTTATGTTTTTTTCCGATGTGGCGTTTTCCCTTGCTGCAACCAGCACAGCCTGCTTGTCTGTGGCCATATTCAGGAAGTATGTCTCAATGCCATGTATGGCGCTCTCTTTATGGGCATTCACATGAAGTGAGATAAACAGGTCAGCCTTTTTTATGTTGGCAAAGGCGGTCCTTTCATCAAGTGGTATAAAGATATCAGTGGTTCTTGTAAGCAGCACCTCACAGCCAAGCCTTTTTTCAAGCTTGGTTTTAAGCCTTTTTGCCATATCAAGGACTATATCCTTTTCCTTTATGCCTCCATTTATATAACATCCAGGGTCTTTACCACCGTGACCCGGGTCTATGACTATCCTTTTAACGGAGAGCCCCAGCTGCCTTGCGAGGGATACTGTTTCATCTGGTTTTTGGGGTTTTTTAATCCCCCTCTCCACAGTTCTTTTCTGCGCCTTCTTTTCACCGCCTGCGGTGGCCTTGTTATTTCCCTGCACATCTATAACTATCCTGAAGGGGTCATGGAGCCTGAATGTCTTGTAGCCGCTTATGCTTTCTATATCCAGTACAACCCTTACAGTATCAGGGGTATACTGGCCTGCCCTCGCCGTCTTTAAAAGGCCGTCCTTTATCGGTATGGTGGTCTCTATATCTTTCCCTACCCGTGCGTTCTTGATATCAAGGTAGAGTCTTCTGGGTTTATCAAGGTCCGGGTCTTTTTTCAGGAGATGATCAATGTAGTCCACCGGTTTATCAAGATCAATTACCACCCTTGTATAGGAAGGTGTTGACCAGTGGCGTATATCCTTTACCGTTCTAATTCCGGTCTCCTCTGTGCCGGCTGGTGCAGTGTTCTTTACTGCCTCCTTTTCCTGTTTTTCACCCAGAAGGACAGAGAGTTTTTCCAGCATGGCCTTTGCGGCAGGCCTCATATCGCCATTAGGGAACTTGATCTCCACCTTGAGAAATTCCACATAGGCCTGGGTCGTATCCTGTTTATTGGCATAATAGATCTCTCCCATTTTATACTGTGCATCATCAGCGAGCCTGTGATCAGGGTACTCCTTTACAATCCTTTCATACAGCAAAAGGGCTTCATCCAGATCCTTTTCAAGAGAGGATATCTTATTCAGCCTTGTGTACATCCCCGCAGAATGGAACAGTGCCCATGCTGCCTGGTCAGTTCCGGGGTAACCGGTATATATTTTCTCATATGCCTCAATACAGTTCTCCCAGTTATGCCTGAAATTCATTCGCTTTGATGACTGGTAGAGTGATTCCCTGCTACTGTCAGCGTTCTTAAGTGCCTTTTCAGCTGAGGGGGCCGCACCTGTATTATCCACTGTACTGAAGACTATGAAAAATAACAGGATGTTGAGGAATAGTATAAAAACAGATCTTTTATTTGCCATATTTATCATTTCAAACCATCCACATACTTCTTCAGCCTATCCAGTTCTATGAGCGCCTCAATGGGGGTGATCCCTGAGATATCAAGGTCCTTTATCAGCCTTATGACCTTTGACTCACTATTCCCGAAAAGGGAGAGCTGTACACCCTCGTTTTTCGGGGGCTTTGTATCTGACCTTGCTATCTTTGGCCTGCCAAGGTCGTCAAGGTCTTCATTTTCAAGGTTATTAAGTATCTCCTTTGCCCGGTTAATAACCTTTTCAGGGATGCCTGCGATCCTTGCCACCTGTATCCCATAGCTCCGGCTGGTGCTTCCGGGCACCATCTTTCTTAGAAAAATAATTTTTTCCTTCCATTCCCTGACCGCAATATTGAAATTCTTGACCCTGGATTTAGCAGCAAGTAGTTCAGTAAGCTCATGATAATGGGTTGCAAAGATCGTCCTCACCCCTTTGTTATCAAGGTCATGGAGCGCCTCTGCAACCGCCCAGGCAATGGAGAGGCCGTCATAGGTGCTTGTGCCGCGCCCTATTTCATCCAGTATGACAAGGCTTTTTGGTGTTGCATGTCTGAGTATGTTGGCGGTTTCATCCATCTCAACCATGAATGTGCTCTGGCCCCTTGTAAGGTCATCAGAGGCCCCTATTCGGGTGAATATCCGGTCAACAATGCCTATAACCGCCCTTGCAGCAGGGACAAAACAGCCCATCTGGGCCATAAGCACTGTAAGGGCTGTCTGTCTCAGTATTGTGGATTTGCCTGCCATGTTTGGGCCGGTAATGATCATGATCTGCTGGTCTGCATCATTCAGATAGATATCATTAGGGACAAAATCCTCCTCCTTTACGGTCTGCTCTATAACAGGGTGCCTTCCATCAATGATATTGATCGCCCCCTCTTCATTTATCTCAGGACATACATAGTTGTTCAATTCAGAGACCTCGGCAAGCCCTGCCAGTACATCTATCTCACCGATCCCTGATGCGGTCTCCTTTATGCGGTGGTTTTCAAGGGCGACCTGTCCCCTTATCTTTTCAAACAGGCTGAATTCAAGCTCTATACGCCTCTCTTCAGCCCCCAGTACCTTCTCTTCATACTCCTTGAGTGATTCGGTGATATATCTTTCACAGTTAACAAGGGTCTGCTTCCTGATATAGTCAGAAGGGACAAGGTGTATATTGGATTTTGTTATCTCTATGAAATATCCGAATACCTTGTTGAAGCCTATCTTAAGCTTTGGGATGCCTGTCCTCTCCTGTTCCTTTCTTTCAAGCTCACTGATCCATTTTTTACCATGCCTGGTAATGGATATCAGCTCATCAAGCTCAGGGTCATAACCCTCCCTTATAAGACCTCCCTCCCTCAGTGACACAGGCGGGTCATCATTAATAGCGGTTTCTATGATCTGTGCGATATCATCCAGAGTATCAAGCCCGTGGGCAATATCAGACAACAGATCGCTTATAGCCCCCTTCAGCCTCTCTTTTATTGATGGCAGCTTCAGGATGGATGCCTTTAATGCTATAAGGTCGCGGGCGTTTGCCCTGCCAAGCGAGACCTTGCCGTTCAGCCTTTCAAGGTCATATATCCCTTCAAGGTTTTCCCTTATATCCTCCCTGAATATCCTGTCATCACGAAGGTTTGATACTGCTGAGAGCCTCTGTTTTATGCGTGTGATGTCAACCAGCGGATAACCTATCCACCTCTTGAGGAGCCTCGCACCCATTGGTGTGACTGTTTTGTCAATGACCCTGAAGAGGGATCCCCTGGATGATCTTCTTCTCATTGTCTCAAAGAGTTCAAGGCTCAGGGTGGTTGATTCATCAAGGAACATATAGTCGCCAAGGTGGTAGGTGGATATCTCCTTTATATGATCCGGGTCACCCTTTTGGGTCTCGCGCAAATACTGTGCAATGGCCCCTGCCGCTAATATCCCCTCCTTCATCCCCTCACAGCCAAAACCGGCAAGTGATTTAACACCCAGCTGATCCTTGAGTATCTGCTCGGACCGGTTCCTATCATAATCAGGCCCCTTTAACAGCTCTATCCTGTATCTTGAAAGCTCCCTGTGTTCCTTGAGCGGGTCATTATCATAAACAAGGAGCTCTGCCGGGTCTATCCTGCCAAGTTCATCAAACAGCTCCCGCCGCTCCTTCACCTCTGTGACCCTGAAATCGCCGGTAGAGAGATCAACATGTGCAAGACCGTACATGCTGTCACCAGATGAGAGAGCAGCCATGTAAAGGTTACGGCCACCCTCTATATCAAGTTCAGCCACCACTGAGCCGGGGGTTACAACCCTTACCACATCTCTTTTTACTATGCCTTTGGCCAGTTTCGGGTCTTCAACCTGCTCGCACACAGCGACCTTGCAGCCGTTCTCTATGAGTTTGGCAACGTATGACCTCGATGAATGGTGTGGTACCCCGCACATGGGCACCCTGCTCCCATTAAAGGAGCCCCTTGATGTGAGGGTAATGCCGAGTATCTTTGATGCCTTTTCTGCATCCTCAAAGAACATCTCATAAAAGTCCCCCATCCTGAAAAAGAGTATACAATCAGGATAGGCGCTCTTGGTATCAATGAACTGCCTGAGCATGGGGGTCATTTCATTCATTATTCTGCACCGCCACGGTCATAGGATTCTGCAAGGAGCAGTTCAGGTGTGGAAAGGCCATTTATCTTCTTGAATCCGGTGTCTGTGAGTGTAATGGTGTCCCATTTTTTGCACTGGGGGCATTGCCATTTAAGGGTTGCCGGATGAAAACCGCAGTTTGTGCACTGAAACTCAAGGTATGGCACATTGAGATGCATCAGAAGGTCATTATAGGCATTAAGGGCATCCCCGGTATTACCTGTCTCAAGCAGGATCTCCCCCATGAGCCTGTGCGCCTCCCAGAAACAGGGATAATAATCAATGGCCTTTTTAAGTTCATCAATGGCCTCTTCATGTTTTTTCTCCCTGTACATATGACGTGCAAGTGCAAGGTGGGTAAATGCATCAGTATTGTATTTTGCGCAGTCTTTGAGAAAGAGCTCTATCTGCTTTATGTCATGTGATCTGTTATATACCTGCTCAAGCCTCTGATATGCGAGAAATGTAAAATGGGGAGATATGCTGACTATCTTTTTCCAGGTCGCCATTGCCTCTTTGGTGTCCCCCGTTGAAAAATATATATCACCCAGGTGAAGGTATGCGTCAATGCACTGCCTGTTTATGGTGATCGCCTTTTTGAGAAATGTCTTTGCCCTGGTTGCATCACCCTGTTCAAACAGCGCCTTTCCTGCCTCTGCCCTGTGATGGGCCATTATGCCGCTGCAATCTGTTTTTGAAAGTTTTGCGATCTTCTGGCGTGTCTCAAATGCGTTTTCCCAGTCCTTTACCTCCTCGTAGATCTTTTCAAGCTCTTCAAGGGTGGCAATGTCAGATGGCTTTTTTTTGATTACATTTAGAAATGCCTCAAGGCTGCGGTCAAGAAAACCGCCTTTTTTATAATCAAGGCCAAGGTCAAAGAGTGCCCTGACCTTTGTCTCTTCATCTATGTTTGGCCGAAGTATTATGCTCCTTCGGATATGTATGGCCCTGTCTATGGCCCCCTTTGACCTGTAGAGATTCCCGATGGCGGCATATGTCTCGATTGTATCCGAGTTGATCTGGACTGACTTTGTAAACTCCTCTATTGCATGATCAGGGTCATCTGAAAGCAGATATTGTATGCCTTTAAAAAGGGCGCTGTCCCCCTTGTCAAAAAAAGGCCTTCCTTTGCTGCTGCCTTTTCCAAGGTATCTTCCTGCAAGAAACCCTGCTATCAGCGCTATAAAAATATAGAGAAGGAGCCTCTGATTGGCAGGGTCAGCAAGATACTGCCAGACCTGTACATGCATTTTTATTCCCCGATTATGTCAAATCCATATCACTTTCACTCACACCCGGAGGGACATTTTCTGAAGTGATAGGTAAATTTCTTAATGAATTAAGTTCCTTATCCTTATTTTTTATTTCGTTCCTGAGCCTTGCTATTCCTCTTTTCAGTTGAAACCGGTCAAGCAGGTTATAGAGCCATGAGATGATAAGCCCCAAGGTAAATGCTATGGCGGATATCAGATAGATCGTTATGCCGGTGGACTGATACTGAGCGAATTGCAGGTTCGCCCGGAAAACAACCCTTGTGTTAAATGCCTCATGGTTCTGGATAATAAGCGTCACTACAATGAATACTATAAAGACATAAATCAGAAATTTAATATGTTTCATACCCTAATCTCCCTTTTGCAGGTAAAAATAATTATAAATCCTTAAAATATGGTTTCAACCTCATGTATGTCTCCCTGATATGTTGAGGTATTACCCGCACATCAGCCAGCACAGTCATGAAATTGGAGTCACCGTACCAGCGTGGGACAACATGGAAGTGCATATGCTCCTCCACACCCGCTCCCGCCACCTTGCCGAGGTTGAGGCCCACATTAAACCCTTCGGGGTTGAATGCCTTTTTCAGAATTTCTGTGGCACTGCTTACCATATTGATAAGATCGAGCCTCTCTTCATCATTGAGCATATCAAGCCCCTGACAGTGCTTGTGGGGCGCAACCAGCAGATGAGCGTTCACATAGGGGAACTTATTCATCATTACAAGGGTGTTTTTACCTGTATGCAATATCAGGCGCTCTTCGTCACAGGCGCTGTTATCATCAGTACAGAATATGCAGCAGGTCTCTTTACCTTCCGTGAGTATGTATTCCATTCGCCAGGGGGCCCAGAGCACTTCCATTTTTCTCTCCTTGAGTGTTCCTGATTCTCGAAGATTATAGTAATATCGTAAAAAATACAAGTTGTAATCGGTTATCACCAATAGTCTTTTGATTGGATTGAAGCATAAGAGATTTATTTTTGATCTCAGAGAGAAATGCAAAAAAGCGCCTGTAGAATAACTCTGTTTGGCGCTTTTTTGCATTTATTTTTATAAATTGCCCTTAAACAGACGGCTAATCCAAGTGAAATACACTATTTTTTTGCTATTTCATACATCTGCATGGTTGAGCTTTTATGCATGCCCATCAGGTTCATGGGCACCTGCTTTTTTAGTTCATCGACTGTCCATCTCCCGCCATACTTGATAAGCGAACTCTGCCACTCAGCCTCTGAATAGAGATGTATACTCGGCCCGCCTACAAAAAATACAGACCCGCTTATCTGTGAGGCATCATCTGTTGAGAGGTAACAGATGAAAGGGGCCAGGTCATCAGGGCTCGGGCTCATATTGAGCGGTAACTTGTAATTATTGAAGACCCAGGGGCCCTGGCCCTCTGGCATGGCCTTTTCATATGCATCTATCTCAAAAGAGGCCCTTGTCAGGGCATTGGGGGCAAAGGCATTACAGGTGATGCCGTACTCTATCACCTCCTGGGCCACAGCAAACGTGAGACCCACAACACCGGCATTGGCAGCAGAATAATGGGCCTGGCGTATTCCCCCTCCCTTGAACGCCCCTGATGTGCAATTGACAATTCGCCCAGACCTCTGCTTCATCATATGGGGCAGGGCATGCCGGATAGTGTTAAAATATGCCTTTGGCTTTACACCACAAACGTGATCCCACATCTCTTCGCTCATCTCCCAGATCGGGCTGAATGAAAATGTCCCTGCAACATTTATAAGGATATCGATTTTGCCAAATCTGTCCACTGCGGTCTGGATCAACTCACCTGCGATTTTAAAATTACTGGCATCGCCAAAAAAGGCGACTGCTTCACCACCTGCGTCTCTTATGGCCTTTGCAGTGGTCTCAGCATCCCCTTTTGCCTCTTCGGATTTCTTTTTAAGCGTCTCTTTTTCTTCACTCTTGAGGTTTTTTACAAGGGATTCGTCCATGATCGCAAAACCTGTTGAACCGGGTTTGCGGTTATTTGTAACAACCTTTGCACCCTCTTTTGCCATTGCAATGGCAATGCTGCGGCCTATGCCCTGTCCTGAACCTGTTACTACCGCCACCTTTCCCTTCAGATTTTCACCCATTTTTTTGCCTCCTTCGATTCTTTTCACATTACACCTCAAATCTATTTTTAATATATAGAATTGACAGCAAGGTTTCAACACCATAATCAGTCAAGATGTTTATTTGCAGGTTATAACAGGCATGTTTTCAGTAAATTTAATGGAAAATGGAGCCGTCTTATTAATATTTTTTATAAAACCAACAAGTTAAATCTGGAAGCCACCTGTCTTTTTCCTTCAAATTTTGTTTAATGTCAGATATACTCCTAGCAAAAAAATGATATTAAGCATTAACCGGTAATTTCATAATGGAATTCAGGATATACTCCTTTATCCGAAATATTCTGCTCTTAAACGGATGCGATGCTTTTACTTTAACTGCAAAAGATGAAAAATCAGGGGCAAGAAAAATGAATATCATTATTTTTACAGACCTGGATGGCACACTCTTAAACCACGAAGACTATTCATATGCCGATGCATTGCCATCCCTTGAAAAAATCAGGCAGGCAGCAATACCTTTGGTACTCACCACAAGTAAGACTAACAGGGAAACCGATATCCTCCAGATGGAAATGGGGATAGATGATCCCTTTATTGTGGAAAACGGAGCTGCGATATGCTTTCCCGCCAAATACACTGATTTTTTACTGAAAGATATAAGCAGTGACCTCTCTTTTCAGATTACGCAGACCATTCAATTAGGTATAAGTTATGGCCGGATAAGGGCCTTTATTGAAGAAATCAGCGATCAATTCAATATCAGGGGTTTCGGTGACATGTCAGTCCGTGAAATTTCCGATATGACAGGTCTTACACCTAAAAGGGCGGAACAGGCAAAGGTTCGTCAATATACTGAACCTTTTCTTCTGGAAAGGGGTGAGGATATCCATATGCTTCAGGAGGCTGCAATAAAGCGTGGCATCAAGATTACAAAGGGCGGAAGGTTTTATCATATGATCGGCATGTATCAGGATAAGGGAGAGGCTGTAAAGATAGTCCGCAAAATATTTGATCAGAAAGTCGGAGCAAAACATCTGACCATTGGTCTGGGTGACAGCATTAATGACATACCAATGCTTAATAATGTTGATATCCCGGTTCTTATCCCTAACCCTGAGAAGGAGTCACCTAATATAATCCTGCCAGGCCTCATCAGGGCGACAGAAGCTGGGGCAAAGGGCTGGAATGATGTTATAGGGAGGCTACTGGACGAACTGTAAATTAACCACAGGGGCGGCTCCGGTTATTAAGTATTTAACCGGCACCAATCTTACGTAATAACCTGAAATAATAACCTGGAGGTAAAAAAAGATGACATCAGCTATGAGATTTTCCACAGCACTAAGGCAGCATGTACGAAACAAGATCGAACAGATGGATCATGCGGATATAGTAGTAGGAGTGCCATCATTTTCCAGCGCCCAGTCAATTGAAAATGTACTCAAAATGATCTTTAAGGGGATTAAACAACATTACCCTGATCACAGGGCATTTATAGTTGTTTCCGATGGCGGTTCTACTGATGATACGAGAGAGGTAGCGAGATTAGTCGATCCAAAGTCCTATAATATTGACAGCATAGTAACCATTTACAGGGGGCTGCCAGGCAAGGGATCAGGTTTAAGGGCTGTCCTTGAGATAGCGGCCTTTCTAAAGGCAAGGGCAGTTGCATTTTTTGACTCTGACCTTATGTCCATCACCCCTGAGTGGATAAAAAACCTTATTGATCCTGTTATGGATGGATATGACTTTGTTGCGCCTGATTATAACAGGTATAAACTGGATGGGACCATTACCAATACTATAGCATATAATCTTACAAGGGCGCTTTATGGACAGAAGATACGGCAGCCGATCGGGGGGGATTTCGGGGTATCACCAGCCCTTGTCAGGTATTACCTTAATCAGGATGTATGGGAAACCGACGTGGCCAAGTTTGGTATCGATATATGGATGACTACCTCGGCAATTGTCGGGGGATTCAGGATCTGCCAGGCCAAACTCGGGGCAAAGATACATGGCCACAAGGATCCCACATCGGACCTTGGCCCCATGTTCCGGCAGGTTGTGGGGACAACATTCCAGCTTATGACACAGTACCAGGATTACTGGATGAATGTGAAAGGATCAAAGGAGGTGCCATCCATCGGCGAGGCGGCTGGCCAGGAGGCTGAGCCATTTGAGATTGACCATGCAGGCCTGATTGAATATTTCAGGGTTGGGATGAAAAATTTCAGCGGTGTATGGCAGAATATACTGGCTGAAGATGACATAAGGTTGATAGGCGACCTCTCTCGTATCGATAAACCTGATCAGTTCAGCCTGCCGATTGAGACATGGGTGAGGATTGTTTATAAGTATGCAGGGACATTTCAGGAATCGCCCAGGCAGCGTTTTAAGCTGCTTGATACAATGATCCCTCTTTATTACGCACGCATAGCCTCGCTTGTAAATGAGTTGAAGGATAAAAATGCAAAGGAGGCAGAAGATCATTTCGAGGCACAGGCGAAATGTTTTGAAGATCTGAAGGGGTATATGGTTGAGATATGGAACAGGAAAGGGGGCGCATAAAATGACTGATTTCAATGAAAACGGCATTATCACCACACTTCAAAACCTGGTAAACAGGGATGCTACAGACTTTAACAGGGAGTTGAAAATCATTTCAAAAGATAAAAATATGGTACTGCTTCTGCCTGCCCTTGTCTCTGAATTTGACAGCCCTGCAATGCCCAATATTATTAAGAGCCTTATGGAGGTGGAGTATCTTCATAAAATCGTTTTATCTCTGGACAAGGCCGATGAGAGCCAGTTTAAAAAGGTCAAAGAGATAATGGCCCAATTACCTCCCGATGTAAGAATTGTCTGGCATGACGGGCCAAGAATAAAAACCCTCCTTCAGGAACTGAAGGATTCCGATTTCACACTTGGCCAGCAGGGTAAGGGTAGGTCTGTATGGATGACTATGGGTTATATACTTGCTGACCCCTATGTGGACGCCATTGCCCTTCATGACTGCGATATCCTGAATTACAGTAAGGAGATGCTCGCAAGATTAATCTACCCTGTTGTTCATCCGGCACTGGATTTTGAGTTCAGCAAGGGTTATTATGCAAGGGTGACTGACAGGCTTTATGGCCGTGTGACACGCCTGTTTTATACGCCACTTATCATATCAATAAAACGTATTCTGGGTTATAATGCATTTATAGATTACCTTTCAGATTTTCGCTATGCCCTTTCAGGCGAGTTTGCCTTTGTATGTAACCTGGCGCGCAGGATCAGGATATCTCCTACCTGGGGCCTTGAGGTATCGATGTTAAGCGAGGTTTATCATATGACATCAGTAAACAGGATCTGCCAGGTGGAGATAAGCAACACATATGAACACAAGCATCAGGCCCTTGAAAAAAACAAGCCTGACAGGGGGCTTATCCGCATGGCCACAGATATTGCAATGGCACTCTTCAGGGTACTGAGCCAGGACGGTATAATTATCAGCCAATCCTTTTTCAGGACGCTTCTGACATCGTATATGCAGGAAGCGCGTATCGTAATCGAGAAATATAATGCACTATCACTCCTGAACGGGCTTGCGTATGACCGCCATATGGAGATTGAGGCAATAGAGGCATTCATTGTCTGCCTGAAGGTGGCAATGGAAGAGTTTGTAAAGGACCCTGTAGGCATCCCAATGCTCAGTGCCTGGGTGAGAGTAGAGGCAGCGATCCCTGATTTTTCTGACAGGCTCAGGGATGCGGTTGAAGAGGATAATATGTAGAGACAAGGCATGCCTTGTCTCTACGGATGGCCATTCACACCTTCTCCATTATTTTTTGGTGTGACGATTACGAAACAAAACTATTTCAAATTATAATACCCCCACACCGGAAACTGGGGCGCCTCTGCCTCCTTGCCATCCTCGGGCGGTTTGGGTTTAAGGTATTCAGGCGGCCTTACTATCTCATACCTCAGCGCATTGGGTTTACAGGTGATTATGCAGAGCCCGCACCCCTTACACTTTTCAGGTATCACGCGCGCCTTTACCTTTTTAGGGTTGCCCTCCACTGGTACAAATTCAATAGCCTCAAAATAGCAGCGTTTTTCACACTTTTTACAGCCGGTGCATTCTTCTTCATCCACCACTGCTGCATAGCGGTTAGGGGTCATAAGGTCATAACGTTTTGCGCGAGTTATGGGAAAGAGGTTTTCGCAGCAGCAGTCACAGCAGTAACAGTCACCCCAGTGTACAAGGCCTGCCCTTTCCGCCTCTTTGGCCGTCTCAAGCGCCTCTTCAAGGCTTACCTCCTTTAACAATCGTCCTGGCAGGTTAAAATAGTATTCCCCTCGTGGCCTGTCAAAGGCGGCAAAGCAGGTCATAAGGGGTTTTTTACAGTCGTGCCCCCATGAGGTGCGGCACCCGCAAGGTGCAAGTATCCTCCTTTTTGCATTCTCTATCTTGAGTTTGAAATTTTCTTCAGGGAGTATATCCTCAGGTTTTATATTGGGGCTCAGCTCAAGTGCCAGTATGGATGGGGAGATGGGCAGGTTTTTGCCGAACCTTTCAATCATCTCCTCTGTGTGTTTCATGAACTCGTGTGACCATTCGTTATAGAAAAAATCCTTCCACAGCGCTTTCTGCTCCTGAGTCATGGCATATGGGCCAGTATGTGGCGCAGTATCAGCGCAGCACTCATGGTGAAAGGCAAGGAGTGTGGTGTGAAAGGCATACTGTGTTAACCCCCTTGTTATCATCCCCTTGTCCACCAGCACATCAAGATCTCTCTGGAGCCCCTTTTCATCGATTTTAAGCCGTGCTGACAATTTCGGGCATGTAGCAGGCTCAAACAGCTCCATGCATATCTTTGCCTCAACAGGTGTCATGGTTGCCTGCAATACCCTGAGAAATCGTTCTGATTCCCATACCCCCAGTTTATCTGACAGTTCTTTGTAAACAGGATCAAAAGACATATTAGTACCCCCTATTATTTAGCATACCTTCTACCCATGAAAACCAGTTATCCAACCCTTCGCCTGTTTTGGTGGAAACAGCTATAAGCTGTGCCTCAGGATTTAAACCCCTTATAACATCAGGAAAGCTGCTCAGATCAAAATCAAACCAGGGTGCAACATCAATTTTATTCACCAGCACAATATTTGCCTCCATAAAAATAAGAGGATACTTGTGGGGCTTGTCATCACCTTCCGGTATACTCAGAATAACAACGTTCTTATGTGCCCCCAGGTCAAAATCTGCTGTGCAGACAAGATTGCCCACGTTTTCTACAATAATCAGGTCAAGCTGTTCAAGCCTTATATTTCCTGTGGCCTTTTCTATCATGAGGGCATCCAGATGGCAGCCTCCGCCAGTGTTGATCTGAACAGCCTGTATACCCATCCCTGTAATCCTGTCAGCATCTATTGATGATGCCACATCACCCTCAATCACAGCAATATGGTATTTATCCCTGAAATGATCCAGTGTCTTCATGATCAGGCTGGTCTTGCCTGACCCCGGGGATGACATGATATTGATCATCCTCACTTGATGTTTGTCCAGCAGGCCCCGGATATTGCAGGCAATCTCTCTATTGGCGTTCAGAATATCCTTTTTTATGGTTATTTGCCTTTTGTCCAATCAGATGACCTCCATACTCTCTATGTACAGCTCTCTTCCGCCAACAATCTCAACCACCTTTTTGTTACATTTCGGGCAGATGAAATCAGACCTATCCTTTGGAAAAATGATATCACACTCCCTGCATCTCAACTGGGCCTTTGTATACTCAAATTCAAGGGTAGCCCCCTCTGCAATGGTTTTTTTTGATAAGAATCCGAAATAAAAAATAACCGAATCCTTTTCTATACCTGTAAGTTCACCCACAACCAGTTTTATGCTGAGTATCCTGGATGCCTTTTCCTTCCCTGCCTTTGATACCGCCTCAGATAACAGATATGTTACTATGCTTTGTTCATGCATTTAAGGTTATAATTTCCTTTTCAATTTCTGAACATTATGTAGAATGAACAATATGAGGCAGCCTGTTTTATGTCAAGAACTTATGATCATGATAAAAAAGGGGTATAAAATGGAAAAGCAGCAAGAGCAAAATAAGTATGAAACCTATTTTTTCAGGGATGTAATCCGGGGGGCAATGAAAGAGGAGTGGGGTGGCCAGATGATCGGGCTTGGCTCAATACAGGGTGATATTATACCTTCTGACGTAAGGATGACATTAGGTGTAACAGCGGTCAGAAGGCCCTACATGTTTCATGAGCCGCTGCACAAACACCTGTTCACAGAATACTTTTACTTTTTCGGCTCAAACCCGCTCGATATGAATGAGTTTGACGCAGAGGTTCATTATACCTTTGGCCCTGAGCGTGAAAAACATATTATAACATCTCCCACAATCGTGACCGCGGCGCCAGGGGTCTATCACTGCCCCCTTAATTATGCGAAGATCAATAAGCCCATATATTGCCTTGAGGCCTTCATGACAAGAGGCTATTCCGGTGTGGATTTTGGTGAAGACCTGCTGGAGGTCCGCACAGATGAACCGGATTATAACAGGTATTTCACACAGGGTGTTGTAAGGTATAACCAGTGGGGAGGCGAGATGATTAGTTTAAACACTGTACCCGAACATATCCTGCCTGCCGGTGCAAAACTGAATATGGATTTAACAGTGGTAAAAAAACCATATATATATAATGGCACAACTCACAAACACAATTTTACAGAGTTCTATCTCTTTTTCGGATCAAACCCAATGGATATGAACCAGTTTGATGCGGAGGTGGAGTTCTGCTTTGGCAAAGAAAAGGAAAGATATTTGATCACAGGCCCGACAATAGTGGTGGTGCCGCCAGGTGTTTTTCATTCGCCATTGAATTTCAGCAGGGTCAATAAACCGATATATTTTCTGGAGGTTTCTCTTACATCCAGATACCGTGCGACTGATTTTAAAGGTTAATTAATTTACTCGATAAATCAATATGTTGCAATATAAGTCAAAAAGACCTTAATTTTTTTTAAGGAGCTAAATTATGATAATAAAATCATTTCGCTTCATTGGACTTATTCAGGTTTCCATTTTTTTATCGATTATATTATTGGCTTTTTTTCACCCGGCTCAGGTTAAAGCCGAATCTGTTGTCTGTGACGAAGAGGGCAACCAGTATTACCCTAAGATTATTACAGATGGTTCCGAAGGATCGATAATCGTTTGGAGAGATGACCGCAGTTTTCATAGTGCAATCTATGCCCAACGTATGAATGCAGAGGGAGAAGCTCAGTGGGGTGAAAATGGCATACCTGTTACCGGTAATACAAATCACCAGGATTCCCCTCAAATTTTAAGCGATGGTTCAGGAGGGGCTTTTATCACATGGGAGGGCGGTGGTGGTGATGGTTATGAAGATATTTTTGCCCAACATATCAACAGTGCAGGATCTTTGCAGTGGGGAGCAGACGGGGTTCATGTCTGTGACCGGCCACGTGGACAGAGAGACATTCGCATAACTAGTGACGGTTCAGGAGGAATAATAATCACATGGGAGGATAATAGAAACGATAGTTATCTTCAGATCTATGCACAGCGTATAAGCTCTGCAGGCATTTCTCAATGGACAGAAAACGGTGTATTAGTATGTGGGATTGATTATGGTCAACAAGATCCCACAATTACAAGTGATGGGTCTTGCGGTGCTATAATAGCCTGGTCAGATAATCGCAAAACCCCTGCCGGCTCAAAGGGCTTTTATGTACAGAGGCTGAACAGCTCCGGCATAGCCCAATGGACCGCTAATGGCGTTGCCCTTTACCTTAATGATGATTATGGAGGAGAATCGGAGATCATTTCTGATGGCTCAGGAGGGGCAATCATTACATGGTATGATGAACGAAATGGCAACTATGATATCTATGCACAGCGAATCAACTCAAGCGGTGAATCACTATGGACTGCAGGGGGAGTGGCTGTCTGCAACGAGGCTAATCCGCAGTATGCTCCCCGGATTGCCGGTGATGGCGGCGGCGGGGCTTTTATTATCTGGAATGACACTAGGGCATCCGGTGTTAATATCTATGCCCAGCGCTTAAGTTCAGAAGGAGTTTCTCAATGGACCGCAAATGGCGTTGCAGTGACAAATGTCTCAGGGGAAAAGCCACATCCGAGACCGAGATTCATAAGGTATGGCTCGGAAGATATTATAATAACCTGGGATGACTACAGGAGCGGCAATGCCGATGTCTATGCCCAGAGGGTAAATGGAAGCGGCGAGGCACAATGGACTATCAACGGGGTACAGGTTTCAGGCGGGCTTTCTGAACAGGATTATCCCGACCTTATAGGTGATGGCTCAGGCGGGGCTTATATTGTATGGGAAGATTTAAGATCAAATTCAGAATACGATATATATTTAAAGCGTGTATACAGTAACGGCCTTCTTACCCTTCCCGAAATATCATTCACATCGGTAACTCAACAGGTAGATGAAAATGGTGTCTCAACAGATATCACGCTTCAACTATCTGCTGTTTCAGATATTGATGTCACTGTGCCCTTTACAATCAGTGGAATAGCAACAGAGGGGGCAGTCGCAGATTTTACAATTACAGAAAGCCCTGTTGTATTCAGCGCCGGAACAGACAGTGGAACCATAACAATATATATTAATGATGATTCGGAGATTGAACCGAATGAGACAATAACCATTACGCTGGGAACACCAACAAATGCAATTCTGGGCACAACAACTATCCATACTATAACAATTATGGATAATGAACCATCTGCTGACATTGCGGTTAATAAATCGGCCTCATCAAGAAAGGTAAAGCTCAATGAGCAGGTTGTTTTTACAGTAGAGGTAAAAAACAACGGCCCGGATAATGCAACAGGTATTGTTGTATCAGACATACTTCCTGCCGGGTTAACCTATGTTTCTCATCAGGCAGCAAAAGGGAGCTATGATCAGGAGACAGGTCAATGGACTTTAGGTGCGCTTGATAATGGAGAGTCCTCTACGCTTACATTAACAATCACTGCTGTGCAAAAAGGGAGAATAACAAACTCAGCAGTAAAAACGGCCTCAACGCCGGCTGACCCTAACACAGGAAATGACACTGACAGCAGTGTGCTTTTTGTTGGCATGAGTAACCTCTCATGGCTGATGCTTTTGCTGGAAGATTAGATCAGGGTTTATTCAACCTTAGGTAGGCATTTATCTTTTCCAGCATGAGATCTGGGTTAACAGGCTTTGTTATATAGTCATCCATACCTGCATCCATGCAGATCTTTCTGTCTCCTGCCATTGCATGGGCGGTCATGGCTATTACAGGGATATTATGATCAAGCACATGTGATTCAGGGCTCCTTATTATCTTAGTTGCCTCAAGGCCGTCCATTACAGGCATCTGGACATCCATAAGCACCAGGTTATATGGGATCATACTCAATAACCTGACCGCCTCTTCCCCGTTTGCAACCGCATCGGCCTTGTATCCGAATTTTTCAAGGAGCTTTAAGGCCAGCTTCTGGTTTATAATATTGTCTTCAGCGATCAGTATCTTTATACCCTGCTTTCTCGCATCTGTTATTGTATGCCGTGTTATGATGGTTTTGTCCTCTTGTTTTCTACCCTCTTTCTGGCTGAAGGCCATTACAATACAGTCAAATAACTGGCTTCGCCTCACAGGTTTGGTAAGATAAGCGGCGAAACCCACTTCCCTGACTTCAGCAGAATCACCCCTCATTCCCCGTGATGAGAGCATGATCATTATGGTGGACTTAAGAGCCTGGTCTGACTTTATTTTCCGGCCCAATTCTATGCCGTCCATATGGGGCATCTGCATATCAGATATCACACAGTCATAGGGGGCATTTGCTTTGACTCCTGCCATCATGAGTATCAGCCCCATTTCACCGTTCCAGGCAGTGTCACATACAAAACCCCATGCCTCAAGATAGCGCTGAACAATTATAAGATTGGTTTTATTATCATCAACAACAAGAAATCTCTTACCCTTGATATCAGTTGGAGGTGTAAGAGCAGTCTCAACAACCCCCTTTTGCTTTTCAATTACTGTGGTGAACCAGAAGTTTGAACCCTCTCCTTTTAAGCTCTCAACCCCTATACTGCCATTCATGAGTTCCACAAGCTTCTTGGATATGACAAGCCCAAGCCCTGTGCCTCCATATTTTCTGGTAGTGGATGCATCCACCTGATGGAAGGATTGAAAGAGCTTTGCCCTCTCCTCTTCGGATATCCCTATGCCTGAGTCCCTGATGCTGAATTTGAGCTCTACCTCATTCTCATCTTCCCTCTCGCAGGAGACGTGAAGCAGTACATCACCATTCTCTGTAAACTTGACTGCATTACTGGTCAGATTGAGGACTATCTGACGAACCCTACCCGGGTCACCCCTTAGCAGTGAAGGCACATCCGGTTCTATCTCATAGATAAATTCAATACCTTTTTTATGGGCTGCAACAGCAGGCAAAGAGACTATCTCTTCAAGGGCATTACGCAGGTCAAAATCCAGTATCTCCAGATCCATTTTGCCTGCCTCTATCTTGGAGAAATCAAGTATATCATTAATAAGTCCGAGCAGGGCATCAGAGGACCTTCTGATAATTTCAAGATGGTCTGCCTGTTCTTCATCCAGCTTTGTGTCCAGAAGAAGGCCGGTCATCCCTATTATTGCATTCATGGGCGTCCTGATTTCATGACTCATATTTGCCAGGAATTCGCTCTTTGCCCTGTTGGCCCTGTCCGCCTCCTCCTTTGATTTTTTGAGTTCCATGTTGGCAATTTCAAGGGCCGATGTCCTCTCTTTTACCCTCTCTTCAAGCTCATTTTTTGATTTGAGAAGCTCTTCCTGGAATCTTTTGTTTTCCGAGATATCCGAATAGATGGCAAACCCGCCAATCCTTTTACCATTTTTTGAAATCATGGATATCCTGCTCAGGACAGGGATTATGCTCCCGTCCTTTCTTGAACGAAGGGTCTCATACTCAACCCTGTCGCCATTTTCAAGGAGCTTTACCATCTCTCTGTGCTTTTCAAAGACCTCATCAGGAATAAACAGTGAATCGATTTTTTTGCCTGTCGCATCTTCGGCAGTAAATCCGAATATCCTGGTAAACTCTTGATTTATATGTAAAATATATCCATTAGCATCAGTTACAACGATCCCGACCTGTGCATTATCAAAGATATTTTTATATATAATATCCCTTTCCTCTTTTTCTGAATCAATGATGCTGTAATCGTCCATGTATCTTTACCTGCTGTTTTTTCACCAGAAAGAAGCCTTTTTTTATCAAATGCAATTGTTATGCCCTGTTTTAAAGCTGTTAATTGATAATATTTTCAATCAGATACAGATATTATATCTATTAAATGTCAAAATATATGCCAGCAAGGGCTATTTTTATGACTATGATAATCTTCAGTGAGTCATTGAAATATTTTAAAGTTCAAAACATAGCCTGCCGATAGGGTTTTTAATTTTACGAAATTATTCTTAAAATTATTTTTGCTTGGAGGCAACAAACATGAGAAAAACAGGGTATATTTTTGGCATTTTATTTATCATAGGTTTAATGGTCAGCACTTCAAATACATTTGCAGACGGAAAATATAATATAGATGAACAGAGTATCAAAAAGATAGCAGATAGCGCTCCTGATGATGGAAAAACAGAAATTGTCTGGAAGGCGACTGTAAAGAACAATACAGATCAGCCTGTAACATTTGATGTTTCGGTTGATTTTGTCAACAGTGAGAATGAAAAGGTCGGACAGGCAACAAAGACACGTAAGATCCCTGCAGGGGAATCAAAGGTTGTATCAAACAGGATGGTTATTGATGGGGCAGATGCAAAGGACATCAATTCCGGATATGTTGTGATCTCTAAAGTAGAAGAAAGCGCTGATAAAAAGGGTCAGGTTCTGAGAGCAACCCTTGGCGACAGCATCAAGGGAAAATTCAAGAAGATCTCTAATGATATGGTTGAGCTTGCCTACAGTGTAAAGTTAAGAAATAATACAGACAAGGCCATGACCAAGGATATTACAGTAGCGTTCATGGATGAAAACAGCAACTCTGTTGGAAGCAAAACCAGGACAACCAGCTCCTTTAATGCTGGCGAATCAAAGGTTATAACCGATACAATTACCCTTACAGCGATAGAGGCTAACCGCATATCTACAGGGAATGTTACAATTAATGACTAGCATCTACCATTTATCAAGGTAGAGTATATATAAAAAAGGCATGGGAACAGGATTCTCATGCCTTTTTGCTATTTGTGCATCTCTGATCATTCAACGTTTTTTGGAGTTACTTTTGCTATTCTGATGAGAGATGAATCGCTAAAAGTTAAAATATAGGTTGGTTCATTATCCTTCCCTTTATAATGCAATTCATCACTGGTTGCAAAGTCAGGTTTACCCAAAAGCTCCTGGACCGTTGTCTGAGAGGTATGTACTCTTATCTCAGTCCCTTTTATAATGGCTGTTGTTAAAAACTCCATATTATTTGATGATGTTGTCACGCAGGCGCCAATGAAAAACAGCATCGCTATAAGTAGAACAACCCTTTTCATGCCTTTCCTCCATAATAAGAATTTAATAGATAGTAATTACCCAAGTTATGCTATATAAAAACCATATATATATTTTCCTGTAAATGTTTTTTTTAAAAAACCATATTAAAAACATATAGTTTTAAAATTAGTTTTTCACAACAATGCCTTTGCAAGACTGAAATAGATCAGCACCGTTGAAATATCGGTTAATGCCAGAGTGAGCGGCCCGGCAGCAATCCTCATATCAAGTTTCAGCTTATGCAATAGAGAAGGTATGCTCAGGCCAAAAAAAACAGCAAGGCAGAGCGTTAGCATAATACTTGTGCCTATAGCAAATGCCTCAATCCCTTTACCGCGCCAGAGCCAGGCAATGACACCAACTATAAACCCGCATGCAATGCCCAGTAATACAGCGGCGCCTACCTCACGATAAAATGATTTCAAGTACCACACCCAATCCGGTTTTTTTGATCGCAAGCTATGGATACTTAATGTCATTGATTGAATGCTGACACTTTCACCTAATCCCAGCACCAGCGTCAGGAAAAAGGCCAGCATAAGAGTTTTAGCCAGGGTCATCTCGTAAATGCCAGCGAGTAATGCACACACAGTACCGCTTGCAATGGTGGCAAGAAGCCATGGCAGGCGGAAGCGAAAGGCCTTAAATGGAGATGCCTCCTTGATCTGGGTGATGCTAAAACCGATTATCTCGAACTGCCTGTCCATATTTTCACGATCAGCTATATCAAAGGTATCATCTGCAAACATTGCTATATCAATCACACCAATCAAAGCCTTTTTTTCATCTACCACCGGAAATGCGAGAAATTTATAGAGTAAAAAAAATTCATAGGCATCCAGCACAGTTGCATAATGCGGGATTGTTACAACAGGGGCAATCATTATTTCAGAAACCTTTTGATCCAGCGGTGCAGTGAGCAATCGCCGTGTCGGCAATACCCCCACCAGCCGGTCATCATCATCCACAACATAAAAATAGACTATTTTTTCACCAATCTCTTTTTGCCTTATATATTCCAGCGATTGCTGAATTGTAATGTTGGAGGGCAGTTTTGTCATATCCCTGCGTATAATATTGATGACAGGGGTATTTAGATGTGACAGGTTTCCGCTCATTTATTTTTTTTCTCCTTTGGCAATAATCTCAAGGTATTTCCGGTGATCATATCTAAAACTCGCTGGATTCACAATTTGAAAATCCCTTTACAACATAGCCTTTTGCCGCTCCTGAATATTCAAACCCATATCATTTGATAAAGTCCTGGGTTAAGGACTTACCTCTATATTCCTATTTTTAATAGCTAATTTTACTGCTATTTACCCAAATTGCTATTCATGGCTTTTTCGGTGAACAGGATTTTTTACCTCGGATATTTATTTTTGATACTGATATTTTAACTTATGTTGTGAGTGCTCCTAACTCTCTGAAAGGATTGATTTTTTAGTGATTAAGGTTAGATGCCCCGAATCATATTAAAAAACAGG
>JAFGFM010000039.1 GCA_016931115.1 Deltaproteobacteria bacterium
ATGGAATTCAAGTCCGGCTTCCTTTGCCAGGGCACCCACCCTTTCGTAGGTTGCAGGATCCTGGCCGCCATTATACATCAGGCCGTCAACCCCTTTTTTTCTGAGATCTTTAAATTCATCAAGCAAGACTTTATCTGACTTATCCCTTGGACCGGATTCCCAGGCATATACGGGGATTTTATTTTTATCCACCCGGCAGCCTGCCAGTACAAGAGCAAGAAGAAATAATACAGCTAGTTTATTCATTGTTCAGGTATTTAATTTAAAAATGTAGCTTGGTTACTCATATTTTCCTTCAAATATAATCAGAGTTTTTAAGGTTTTTACAAGCATCTTATTTTTTGATTTATCTTTTTAAAATTGGTCTAAGGTCATGCGATTTTATCTTTTCATTTGTAACTTGTGTTCATGCTTTACCATATTGCTGATATTGCCTTTGTTGTTTTTCATACATCCCTCATCCTTTTCAATATCCTGGGATGGATATGGAAAAAGACCAGGCTGGCCAACCTGGTAAGCATCCTCATCACCTTCGCCTCGTGGTTTCTTCTGGGTCTTATTGTTGGTGTTCTCGGCTATTGCCCTTTTACCGAATGGCATTTTGACATTCTGGAAAAGCTGGGGCATACGGACCTTCCCACCTCCTACATCAAATACCTTGTTGACAGGCTTACAGGTTTTAATTTCAGCCAGAAACTGGTTGATGATGCCACCCTGTGGGGCCTTGCAGCGGCCTTTATCATCTCACTCACACTTAACGTTCTTCCCTGTCTGAGAAAAAGGCGAAGCTGAGAGGATTAAATCCCTTAATAACAGGGGACATGCAGGGATTCAAACCCATACTGAGTTTTGAAGAGCTGCAATATGATTCAAAATCAGTTTTGAAGAGCTGCAATATGATTCAAAATGAGTTTTGATGGGCTGCAATATGATTCAAAATCAGTTTTGCGACTAAGCAAGTAACTGTCTGACCCTATCTACCCCTGCTCCCGCATCAAATCTATGACCGCATTTACCGAGAGCCTTTTCAATTGCGGCAACAGTGGTGATTACATCCTCTGCAGACACCTTACCCATGTGTCCTACCCTGAAATACTCATTTCTTATCTCCGGGTGCAGTCCGCCTGCAATTACCACTCCTTCTTTGCCCGCCTCACCCAGGAATGCAGCAGGACTGACGCCCTGAGGGTAACGGGGAGCAGAAAGGGTATTGGCCGCACATCCCTCATCAGGTATATGCTTTAGACCCAGTTCATTCATTGCAGACCTGAAAGCCTGTCCGGTACGTTTGTGACGTACAAACCTGTTTTCAAGTCCCTCTTTCAGTATTTGCTGCAGGCTTATATTAAGGGCAGCTACCAGGTTTACTGCCGGTGTACCGAAATATGCCGGTTTCCTGTTTTCATAGGCCTGCATTACCGGTAACCAGTTTGTCCAGTCGGCATAATAATTTCCCACGGGGCTCTTTCTTTTCCTGAATTTTTCCATTGCTCTTCCTGATGCCACCAGGAGGGCAAGCCCCGGGGGCACTCCGATGGCTTTCTGGGATGCTGTAAGTACTACGTCAATGCCCCACTCCTGCTGCCTTATCTCCTCGCCGGCAACAGAGCACACACCGTCGAGAATGGTAATGACATTATATTTCTGTCCCAGTTCACCTATTGGTTCCGGTTCAACTTTTACTGCAGTTGACGTATCTACATGAGTGAATGACAGTAGCTTATATTTTCTGGTCCGGAGCTCTTTTTCAATAGTTTCAATGTCTACAGTGCGGCCGTGTTCAGCACGCAATATACGATAATCGGCTCCATAGCGATCAAACATATCGGCGTATCTGTCACCAAAATAACCAGTAGAAACAACCAGTACCCTGTCATTTCTTTCCACCAGGTTTGATGCCGCCATATCCATGGCAAGTGTTCCTGTGCCGGCCATTATGAAAGGCTGGCCTTCGGGACACATCCAGACTTTCTTCATCATTTCGAGGGCTTCACCAAATATATCAATAAATTCAGGTGACACATGGCTCAGAGTCGGTTCACTCATGGCTGCGAGTACTTTCTCATCGAATTCTATGGGGCCGGGAATCATTAAAAGTTTTTTCATTATGTTGAAGTGTTGAATTGTGTGATTGTTTAACCGGGATTATCCAGGATTTTAAATCTATAATCTGTGATCTTATATCATTTTTGACCCGGGGATGAAATTTTTAAATGTTTGGTAGATGTTTTGAAGTTCAGGGGTTTAGAAGTGTTTTATCAATTATTTCTGTCAGCATTTTCTTCTGCTCCGCATTTATTGGCAGGAGAGGTTTTCTGACCGGTCCGCCATACATCCCGAGGTAGTCCATAGCTGCTTTCAGTGCAGGGACGCCCCATTTCCTGGTAACGGCAGTATTCAGTTCCACTGCGTCAAGCTGGGCTTCCCGCGCCCTGTCAGGTTTACCCTCAATAAATGAATTATAAATATTAAGGCATAAGGCGGGAGCTATATTAGCAAGGGCAAGTATACCTCCCACGGCTCC
>JAFGFM010000237.1 GCA_016931115.1 Deltaproteobacteria bacterium
AAGGTTCATATCGTGGTTAAGGCCCAAATATGGAAAAATAATCAGGGCGAATGTAGGCAGAATAGCAATAAGGTCCAGTATGCTGTAGATATCAATTAGTTGCCTTACCCTGTTGTCAGAGCCATAAAGCCTTGCCAGATATTCAATGATAAAGAGAAACACTATCACCTTTTCTATTTGCCAGAGCAGTGATAGTGTTTCCTGATCTACTACATAGGTTTCTATGACCAGAATGGCGCAGACAAAAAGATTAATTAGTATAATAAAAATATCTATTATCTTTCCGAGTGGGGTCTTGCAATCAACCAGATAAAACTGGATTGTCTCCCTGAAACCATTCTGCATGATCAATAATACCTTTATAATTATTTAAAGATTATAGCTCTCTTTGGGTAAATTATAGGCAAGATCAATTGCCACCCTCTCTGCCTGTTTCATGCTTAACCTGTGTTCGGCTACAAGCCTTGCAAGGTATGATGCATCCACACGTCTTGCCATGTCATGCCTGGCCGGGATGGATAAAAAGGCCCTTGTGTCATCATTAAACCCCACAGTGTTATAAAAGCCTGCTGTCTCTGTGACAGATTCCCTGAACCGCATCATGCCCTCGGGGCTGTCATTAAACCACCATGCAGGGCCAAGCCTTAAGACAGGATAATAACCTGCCAATGGAGCAAGCTCTCGTGTATACCTTGTATCATCAAGGGTAAACAGGATTATCTTCAGATCTTTTTCATGGCCATAACGTTCCAGCAGAGGCCTTAACGCCTTTACATATTCTGTTTCCACAGGTATATCAACCCCTTTGTCCCGCCCAAAGCGTTTAAAAACAAAGCTGCTGTGGTTTCGGTATACACCAGGGTGAATCTGCATAACAAGCCCATCTTCAATACTCATCCGGGCCATCTCCATAAGCATATGGCCCTGGAATTCCCTTGCCTCACCATGATTGATTTGACCTTTCATGGCCTTATCAAAAAGCCCCTGCATCTGTTTATTTGAAAGCTCAGCTGTATAAGGCTCAAGGCAGCCATGATCTGTAGAAACAGCGCCCATCTCCTTAAAAAAGAGTCTGCGTTCCTGAATCGCATCAAGGTAATTGGTGTATGTTGTATTATTCCTGCACAGTTTATCTACCTCGTTTATAAATGATTCATGCAGGGGGTCTATGATTGAATCAGGTCTGAAGCAAGGGATAACCCTTCCATCCCATTCATCCCTGATCTTCTTATGATGAGTAAGTGCGCTGTTTGGCTCATCTGTGGTGCTTATCACCTCAATCCCAAATCTCTTGTAGAGATTTCGTATCCTGAATTCTTTTGTTTTGAGTTTACTATCGATTATATTATATATGGATTCAGCAGACCCTTCATCAAGCTCCTCTTCTATCTCAAATATCTCACTCAATACATAATCTATCCACAGTCTGGTCGGGGTGCCTAAAAAAAGATGATAATTTTTCGCAAAGATATCCCAAATCTTCCTGGGGTCTTTTTCATAGGGGGTGTTGTCAAGGGGTTTAACACCTAAGCTTGCATGGGTATACCCCTGTGAGCAGAGCATCCTTACAAGGTAATGATCCGGGATGATAAATAGCGCAGCAGGGTCCTCAAAATTGATGTTTTCCGCATACCATGCCGGGTCTGTATGTCCATGGGGGCTTATTATAGGCAGCGACTTTATCTGATTATATAGTGAACGTGCAATTTCCCGTGTCCGCTCTTCTGCAGGAAACAGCCTGTTGTCATTCAGGATTGCCATACCTATCTCTCTATCCTTGCATTAGCGCCATTTACAAGGTTTTCCACATCAGAAAGCCTTGCCATGGATGTATCTCCAGGTGTTGTCATTGTGAGTGCGCCATGGGCAGACCCATAGTCTATTGCCCTCTGGGGATCATCATATCTCATCATCCCGTATATGAAACCAGATGCAAAACTGTCGCCCCCGCCTACACGGTCAAGTATCTCAAGGTTTTCCCTTGTGGCAGCCTGATAGCTGTTATCCTTTACCCTGCATATTGCGCCCCAGTCATTTACCGAGGCAGACTTTGAATTGCGCAGGGTAGCAGCAATTATTTTTATTCCCGGATAATCAACCAGTATACTATCGGTTATCTCACCAAACCTTACTATATTGATATTTACCGGATTATCATCCACAGAAGGGGCTTCATACCCGAGCCTTGCTGTAAAGTCCTCTATGTTACCAAACAGGACATCTACATATTTAAGGACATGCCTGTTTATCTCCTGTGCCCTCTTTTCTCCGCCTGCCTTCTTCCACAGGCTGGGTCTGTAATTCAGATCATAGGAGATGATGGTTTTATATTTTCTGGCAATATCTATTGCCTCTTCTATAACATCCGGTGTTGTTGCTGAAAGGGCGGCAAATATGCCCCCTGTATGGAACCACCTGACCCCGCATTTACCAAATATATATTCCCAGTCAATATCACCCTTTTTGAGCTGGGACGCTGCTGTATTCCCCCTGTCTGAGACACCGACTGGGCCGCGTATGCCAAAACCCCTTTCAGTAAAATTGAGCCCGTTTCTCACATCCCTGCCGCAACCGTCATACTCACGCCATTTAATAAAGGAGGTATCAACACCACCTTGAAGTATAAGCTCTTCAATAAGCCTGCCTATTGCATTATCTGCAAATGCGGTTATAACGGCTGCCCGCATGTTGAAGCACCTTCTTAAGCCCCTGGCAACATTGTATTCACCGCCACCTTCCCATACCTGAAAATTCCTTGCTGTATGTATCCTGCCATCACCCGGATCAAGGCGAAGCATCACCTCGCCCAGAGAGACAAGATCATACCTGCATTCCTCTATTTTCTTAACCTCAAGAACAGGCATTATTTCACCTCTTAATCTTTAACAAGGCCGACAGCCTCTTTTGTGAGTCGTGTTATCTCCCTGAAATTTCCTTTATTAATGAGCCCCTTTTCCACCATCCAGCTTCCTCCTACCGCTATCACACTGGATATTGTCAGGTAATCCATCATGTTTCCCTTATTTATCCCGCCTGTGGGTATAAACCTCATCATGGGATATGGTGCGCTCATTGCCCTGAGGGTGCCTGCACCACCGAAACTCTCGGCAGGAAAGAATTTGACCACTGTCAGATTATAATCAAGGGCCATCCCAATATCAGTAGGATTGCTTGTACCGGGTATAACAGTAATACTGTTTTTAATACAATATTCAACAACCTTCTGGTTGAATCCCGGTGTAACAATAAACCCTGCGCCCATGTCACAGGCCTCTTTTACATGATCCACCTTTAAGACTGTACCAGCCCCTAAAAGCACCTCTTTCCTGTTATGGGCGATTTGTTTAATGGCAGTAAAGGCATCATTTGTACGAAGGGTAACCTCAGCACAGGGAAGCCCTGCCTTGATAAGTGCATCAGCGAGCTCCAGCGAATAAAGGGCATTCTCGATTGTAATAACCGGGATGATCTTCAGTTCAGTAAACCGTTTAAAAATAGTGAGTGAATCCATAGATTCCACCTGTTATGTTAATATTAGAAAGGAATTCGGGGAGGATACAACAATCCTTTTTTTTCATCAATATTTTTGATTGATATTGAACTTATTCTTGACATAAAACAGGGATAATTATTATAGATACCTCCACTTTTATAAAAATGATCTTCATTTTAAAGGAGAAGAGATATGGAAAAATGTCCATGCGCAAGCGGAAAATCCTATGATGAGTGTTGCGGGCCTTTTTTACAGGGTGCAAAGGAGGCCGATACTGCTGAAGAACTTATGAGGGCAAGGTACAGCGCCTTTGTAAGGGCAGATATAGATTATCTCTATAAAACAGTATCCCCTGACCAGCAGAAGGATTTTAATATAGAAGAGACAAAGGACTGGGCTCAAAATTCAGAATGGAAAGGGCTTGAAATCATAGAAACAGTTGACGGAGGCCCTGATGATGAAAAAGGCACTGTTGAATTTGTCGCAAGTTTCAGGCAGAACAAGAAAGATACAATCCACCACGAACTGGCCTCCTTTGAAAAGATAGATGGAAAATGGATATTCATGGATGGTGTTGTACCAAAACCAAAACAGGTAATACGTGAAACACCCAAGGTTGGCAGGAATGACCCCTGCCCATGCGGGAGCGGCCTCAAATACAAGAAATGCTGCGGGAAATAGATATTAGAGATACTGATCTATAACGCTATACAGTTCATTTGGGTTAATAGGTTTTGAGAGGTAATTATCCATACCTGCCTCAAGGCATTTTTCCCTGTCACCCTTCATTGCATGTGCGGTCAAGGCGATTATCTTAACCTCATGGTTAATCACCTTTGATTCAGGGCTCCTGATTACACTGGTAGCCCTGTACCCGTCCATGACAGGCATCTGGATATCCATCAGGACAATATCATAATTGATAAGCTCAAGGGCCTTTACAGCCTCCTCCCCGTTTGCCACGGCATCAGCCTGAAACCCGAATTTTTCAAGGAGCCTCAAGGCAAGCTTCTGGTTTATTATATTATCCTCAGCCAGCAGGATTTTGACCTTCTTAACCCTGTCATCAGAGAGTGTATGACGGGTTACAAGAGGCTGTTCATGTTGGCTTACCATGGATGTATCTCTGGAAAGCACGGTAACAATACAGTCAAAGAGGTGGTTTCTGCCTATAGGCTTAATAAGGTAGCCGTCAAAACCGATCCTCTTCATTGCTGTATAATCGCCTCTGATGCCTCTTGATGTGAGCATGATCATCCTGGTATTCTTGAGGAGAGGTTCTGCCTTGACCTTTCTTCCCAGTTCAATCCCGTCTGTACCCGGCATCTGCATATCTGTGATAATCAGGTCATAGGGAGCGCCCACCTTTGATACTGCATTAAGTAATTTGATAGCCACTTCAGCGCTCTGCGCCTCATCATAGGCAAATCCCCATTTTCCGAGATAACCCCCAAGTATCTTGAGATTTGTATTACTGTCATCAACGATAAGCACCCTTTTGGTTTTTATTCCATCAGGTATGAGAGGCTCATCATCTTTAATGTTTATCTGCTTTTCAAACACCGCAGTAAACCAGAAGTTAGACCCCTTGCCCGGTTCGCTCTCAAGCCCGATTTCACCGCCCATCATCTCTGCAAGTTTTTTCGAGATGCTTAACCCCAGGCCTGTACCCCCGTATCTTCTGGTGGTTGATGCATCCACCTGCTGGAAAGACTGGAAGAGCTTCCGGGTATCTGCCTGAGATATACCTATACCTGTATCTTTTACCTCAAACCTGATTTTCACATGGGTATCAGTCTCATTTACAAGGGCCAGACTGATGGCAATCTCACCCTCTTTTGTAAATTTCACTGCATTATTAATAATATTGATAAGTATCTGTCTGAGTCTGCCAGGGTCACCCTTTAACATTGAAGGTATGTCATGATCTATAAAATATGAAAACTCAAGACCCTTTTCATGGGCATTTACAGAGGGTATCTCCATTGCCTCACCTATGGCATTTCTCAGGTTGAATTCAAGTATCTCTATATCGAGCTTACCTGCCTCTATCTTTGAAAAATCAAGTATGTCATTAATTATTGAAAGGAGTGCATCTGCGCTCTTTCGTATGGTATGCACATATTCCTGCTGTTCACCGTTTAAAGGTGTATCAAGAAGCAGGCTGGTCATGCCTATTACACCGTTCATGGGGGTCCTTATTTCATGGCTCATATTGGCCAGGAATTCGCTCTTGTACTGACTGGCCTCCTCTGCTGTCTTGATTGCCTCCCTAAATCTTTTTTCTACCTCCTTCTGTTTTGTAATATCTATATGAACAGACTGGATCAATCTTCTGCCATCTGCATACATCGGGACATAACTTATAAGCATATTCCTGAGATCACCATTTTTTGTCCTGTGGAGGGCCTCAAAGACATATGAACCACTTTCATTTTTCTCACTTCTTCTGGAGATGGTGCTCTCATTAACACTGCTGTCAATATTGTGGATAAAAAGTACTTTGAACTCTTCGCGGGTATAACCCAGCATGTTGTGGGCTGCATCATTAAACTCAATTATCTTGCCTGTCAGGGAATCTATCATACAGATGCCAATCCCGGCATGATTAAAAAAGGACTGGAATTTCTTTTCATTTGAAACAAGCTTACTGTTTATAGCCTCAAGCTCTTCAACCCTTTTTTCCAATTCATCATATGCAGGTTTTTGCGGCATCTAAGCCCCTCTCTTAAGTTGAATATTAAAAATAATATACTATACCACATGTATGAATTTGTACCATCTTATAGGCGACTCAACTTATGCTCTGTAATAATTATATTTATTTACTGTAATATAGAATATTTCAAGTCTATTTTGAAATATTAAAAGAGTGGATTATTTACAAAGTGCATTTCTTCATTACTGTCAGGGTGTTTAAATGTAAGGCTGTTTGCGTGCAGCAGCAGGCGTTCTCCTTTGTTTACATGGCCGTAGAGCCTGTCACCTACAATGGGGCAGTCAAGCCCCATCGGGTGAGATGCATGTACCCTGAGCTGGTGTGTACGTCCTGTTAAAGGTGTAAAGAGCACCCTTGTGCGGTTATCTTTTACCTCTATCTTTTCCCAAATGGTTATGCCGCTTCTCCCGTGGACCGGGTCATATATCTGAAAGGGCCTGTTTGTCACATCCACGCGAAGGGGCAGATTGATCTCCCCGCGCTCTTTGTTAATAATTCCATCAAGTATGGCGATGTATTGCTTTTTGATCTTTCTATCCTGAAACTGAATAGAGAGATTTCTGTGTGCCTCCTTTGTAAGTGCAAATACCATGAGGCCAGATGTATCCATATCCAGGCGATGGACAGCCGGCTGTGTGATGCATCCTGGATGCATATCTCTTATTCGGTTAGCAAGGCAATCCTGTTTGTCAGCCCCTTTACCCGGCACAGATAAAAGCCCCTCAGGTTTATTTACCACTACAATGGATGAATCCTTGTAGATTATATCAGGTTTATACATTATCAGACCCGTCTGCTCTGGCCCCGCAAAGCATAAAGCCAATTAATGGCAGACACTTTTCCCTGCAGGGGCCATAAAAATTACCCTGAATGCGTGTGCCTGAAAGATTTGTTTGACCCCAGAATATCTCTGATAAAGATTCAGGCATAAGATTCATTTTAGCTGCTGCATTCAAAAGCTTGGGGCCGCAGCAGTCACCTGCGCCTGCGGGTATGCCATTTTCAAAGAAATCGGTAAGGGGCCTCACCTCTGACCTGAAATTACGCACACGGTAGAGACTGTGTATCTCTTTCATAAGTTCCTGTGAAAGCCTTTTCCGTTTATATATCAATGACTGCATGTCATCACCCGGCTGGGGATTATTGATAATGGTACCCAGCTGCTTTATCTCTTTATCAACGCTGCCAACAATCAAATCAAACTCTTTGGGATCAAACAGGGGAGGCGCCCACCCCTTTACATCCCATACCCCATTATACTGTCCTGAAAATGCCTTTAAGATATGAGATTTTCCATCAGCATCCAGACACTCAAGCACACCGAACATTTGCCCCCTTGCCTCACCTTTTATATAGTCAAGGGTCAGCCTCGGGTCAGCCTCACCGGCTGGGGTATGAATATCTATAGTGCCCCTTTCTTCAAGGGTATTCATCAGATCAAGACAGTATTCCTTTGCACCTTTTTGTTTCAGATAATGGATAGTGCGACATGAATGACAGTATCCGTAAGAAGAGGATTCTATATCCTCATCACATATTTTATTTATACTATTTAACACCTGCTAATTTCCATCCCAGCCTGCGAGCCTCGCCCAGAGCCACCATGCTGCATAGGCCTTTTGATTTGCATTCAAGGGCTCACTGTGGGCAGATGAACAGTTATACCAGTCTACCCCTTCAGTATGACTCTCCTGCCACTCCTGTGCCCAGTTGCCGCCATTATAATCACAACTGTCTGTTACATCCAGATCCCCATAATATTCGCCATCAGGGTCATAACTCTCTATATCTTCAAAATCAAACAGTATTTTACCGTTTGCCTCACAAAATTCCCTGATCTGGGTGTTCCGCTGATGTAGATTTCCATCAAGACCTGTTCCGTTTGTGTGCCCTGTCATGTAGACAAACATCACATCAGGGTAGTCTGCCTCAAGATCGTTCATTAAATCAAGATACTGGTCTATCTGCTCTTCAGAGCCATCTGCCTGACCGCACCAAGACCACATAATCACATTTATCTCCGGGTGGGCAGAGAGGTAGCCGCGTGTAGCATCTGCCCAGGCTGTACGATTGGGATTTCCAAGATCACTTGCCCCGGAAAATGGTGAATCACGCAGATCAAGGGCATTGTTAGTTCCGCCGCTGTTCCACCTGTATGTAGCCCCTCCATAAGGTGCATTTGCAAAGGTTGTGAGTCCGCTCATGCCTGTTGTAATCTGACTTCCATGTGAGGTGTGGCCATAGGCAATGTGAAGTTCATCCTTTGCCTCATCTATCCATTCCAGTGGTACCATCGCCAGATCCGTGCTCTCATGATCTATTATAATAGCACCAGTATTCAGCGGATCAGAGGGATCATTATTGTTACCTGACGGTAACACATTATTATTTCCGGGTGTGACCGGAGTAGCATCTTTAGTGTCTGAGTCTCCAGAATTGCATGACATATTAATACAGAGGCTCATCATTAATAGCATAAAAAGGGAAGTTCTAAATATTGCCGCTCTCATTTTTATAATCTCCTGTCTGATAGTTATACTGATTAATCTTTCCGGCATCAAGACCCTGTTTCAGGGTTAATAACCGGACATGCCTATATATTCTCATGATAAAGCAAATACAGATATTATATCTTCTGGCATTTTTCATGCCATCAACAATAAAAAAGATACAAATCACATATGGTTACACCCCATATAACCTCTTGAGTGTGATAAGACCCTTAACAGTATGGGATCTTGCTGATTAAGTGAAGGCAGGGTTATTATTCAGCCAAATGAAAATATAGGATTCTCTAATTACTTATTATTGGAAAAATGGTAAATTGTATGGATTTATAGACAATATACTTACCTGAAAGTGTACAAAAATAGCTAGTTTTCTGGTAAATTCAGCCTGTTTTCATCCTTAAACCCATTCATGTGACTCAGCGAATTCAAAGTTAAACCTATTTTTTGTCTCCAAAAGATATAAAAAGATTAATTTTTATAAAAATTGTGATATAAGCAGATTAATATCTAAATTAAGGAGGAATATCCGTGTTAACATTAAAAGAAAATTTATATGAAACTTTGAAAAACGGCAAACCGGATGCATTTGTAAATGAGTGGGAACCCTTTCCACAGGTCTGGGACCCGGCTTTTTTCTACCTGTTTCCGGTAGCAAAAGGCCAGACCGCCATCAACCCCTGGGGGGTAACCATTTACTGGGGAGAACATGAACCAGGGATCATGCCAATAGTTAATGAAAAGACCAAGGTCTGCCCTGATATCACCGAATGGCGCAAGACCTGCAAGGCCCCTGATCTTGACAAGGTGCCGATGGACTGGAAAGCCGCTAAGGCTGATACAGCAAGGATCAAGGCAGAGGGTAAATTTGCCATGGTCTGGGTCCCAACCGGGGTATTTGAGCAGCTCCATTTTCTCATGGGCTTTGAAGACACGCTCATGAATTTTCTGGCAGAGCCCGACGCCATGCATGAACTGATCGACTATGTTAAAAAGGCAAAGATGCAGCAGGTAAGGCTCCTTATAGAAAACCTGCGTCCTGATGTTATCATGTTCCATGATGACTGGGGCTCAAAATACAGCACCTTCATGAGCCCTGATACATGGCGTGAATTTCTGAAAGAGCCCTATAGAGAAATCTATGGTGCCATGAAAAAGGAAGGTGTCATTACCATGCACCATGCTGACAGCTTCTGCGAACCCCTTGCAAAAGACATGGTTGATGTTGGTATTGATATATGGGAAGGTATCCTCCCCTCCAACAATATCCAGAAGATCAAGAAGGATACTGATTACAAGCTGACCCTCATGGGCGGCATTGATGCTTCCATTGTTGACCGCGCTGACTGGAAAGAGGAGATAGTCCGTGCAGAAACAGCACGTGCATGTAAAGATTATCATGAAGGCGGCATGTTTATCCCATGCCTGACCTATGGAGGTGAAGGGAGTATCTTCCCTGGTGTTAATGACTGCATCATGGACGAAGTAAGAAAACAGAACAAGATTTACTTCAAATAGATAACCGTATCAAAAGGGTATTATACATTTTATGTATAATACCCTTGAGGTATCCATGCCTGACAGAAGTTTCTATGGTTGGAAGCTACTCACCGCCTTGTGGGCAATCGTCTGTATCAACCTTGCCTTCCCTATCTATGGCGCACGGGTGCTTGATGCGGTTATGGTTGTTGACCTTAACCTCAACCGTCAGTCACTTGGCGGCATCTTTTCTATATATACTATCATGTCAGGGCTCCCCGGGCCTCTCGTTGCCATGTGTGTAGGCAGATTTGGCGTCAGGATTACCATGGTTTCTGGAAGCCTTCTTGTAGGTATCGGCTCCATTCTCATGGCGACTGTTGTAAAGAGCGCTCCATCTGCGGCCCTTGCCTTTGGCATACTTGTCGGGGCAGGTGTATGTATGGGAGGTGTGATTGCTGCACAGGCAGGCATAGCAAAATGGTTTGTAAAAAAACGGGCGCTTGCACTTGCCCTTTTCAGTTCAGCATCAGGTATAGGCGGATTTATAGCCTCCCCGCTTCTGAACCAGGTACTGGTTTTAACTGATAAAGACTGGCGCATGGGTTGGTTCATTATCACTGCCCTTACTATTTTAGCACTGTTGATCTCAATCATTTTTATAAAAGAAGAGCCAAAGGATCTGGGGCAGCTGCCCGATGGAGAGGTATCCCTTTCACAAGATATGAACATGCCCGGTTCTGGCAAAAATAAAAAAAGGGTGTATCAGACAGAGGTAAACTGGAGCTATTCAGAGGTATTGTCCGGCAGCTCCTTCTGGATCATGATGATCTGCCACATGGGTATGGGCTGCGGCTATTCCCTGTTTTTAGGTCATGGTGTGGTACATTTAATGGATATTGGCCATACACGTGATGCAGCTTCATGGGCCATAAGCCTTATTGCGCTCACAAGCCTTTTTGGAAAGGCGATTATTGCCACACTTGGTGACAGGATTGAACCCAGGAAGATATGGGCCGGGTTTGTAGCCCTGTTCAGCATCGGTATGATACTCTCAGTTAAAGCAATATCACCCTTTATGCTTGTATGTGTGGCATCATGTATAGGAATCGGTTTTGGTGGTGGTGTTGTCTGTGTTGCCACGGTGTTAAGCAATTATTTTGGTGTAAAGGCGTTTGCATCCCTGATCGGGCTCTCTCTGGCCATCAATACCACCTTTGGGGCAGTAATACCCTATGTCGCTGGGAGGCTGTATGACAGCGGTCATGGATATCAGGGGGTATTTTATGCCCTTTCCCTGTGGTGTATCGTTGGCGCAATTACCCTCTATTTATTAAAAATCCCTGTAAAAAGGTGATATTTTTACATTTAAATCAATTAGTTATCTATAATATGAATATTAATAGCTTGATCCTTATTTCTCTCCTTTCAGGGAAAAACAATAGCCCCATTTTCCCTATACAATTTACTTTCAGGATAAAAATAACACCTTTACAACTCTAAAAAGCTTGATTTATTTTGCAGGTTGAATTAATATTATGTCTATTTGCAAATTTGACTGTTTTAGTCAAATAGTTTTATTGTATTAACTGAAAGGAGATTTAATATGAAAATGATGATGAAATTGTTCACTATTGTTGCACTTCTCGCTATGACAGCATCATGTGTTACAACCACAACAGCACCGTCTGCCCTGCCTGAAAAATATAACCTCGGTAATGAGGTTAAAGAGGTAAAGAGGATAAACGCAATCAATGTATCAAATTGGGATCAGGTTGATAATCAGGCGCTTATTTTTACGGCCAATGGAAGCGATTTTTTCCTGGCTGTACTGGACAGGCCCCTTGAGGCATCTATTGCCAATCAGGTGATAGGTATTGTTGACCAGAAAGCTACCATTGTTGCAGGGTTTGACAAGTTTTTTATAAGGACTGCCAAAGGCAGACAGTATTACCTTATAGAAAAGATTTATGAACTTGCCGGTCGTGATCAGGCAAAGCAAATGAAAGAGAAGCTCAGCAAATAAATTGTAGTAATCAATCTGTTACATGGCCCTTTTAAATAACAGGGCCATGTAACAACCACCTTTCCCGATATCTTCCTAAACCTTCGATTTCCCTCATCTATAGTGATAAAATAACGAACTATTATTTATACTTTCCACATGCGGAACAATAACCTCTATGCACACAAATAACACCGCCACATTCTGAACAGGCCCACCTCTTCTTTTCATTTCTTATAAACGCCCTGACACCCCATTGTTCAATGTTGACAAGACATGTGCAATCATCCCGTTTTTTATTTTAATATCCATACATGCAACCTTATTCGAGCTTTTCAATTCTACGAACATGCCGACCATATTCAAAATCAGACTGTAGCCATGTATCGACTATCTTAATGGCTTCTTGCTCACTAACCATACAGGCGCCTATGGAGATCATATTTGCATTGTTGTGTTCTTTGGCAAGGCGGGCGCTTTGCTCATTCCAGCAAAGGGCACAACGTATACCGCGCACCTTGTTTGCCGCCATAGCCTCCCCATTTCCACTCCCACCAAGAACAATCCCTATGTCATTTTCTCCATTCGCTACACTGATTGTGGCTGGGCGTATGTAATCAGGATAGTCTACCGGCATATCACTATCTGTCCCAAAGTCATTTACGCTATAGCCTGCCTCTGTAAGGTGGGCGATAAGAACCTCCTTTAAATGATAACCTGCATGATCAGATGCTATGGCGATTTTCATCATTTTTTCCTATACACATGGTGGCTGCAAATGCTTTTAAGGTATGAATCTATGCGGTTTCAATCATAACCTCTATTTTTTGTCAAAAGGATTAAGGGGATTCAGGTAATAAGCTTTTATTTATCACCCCTTTTTATTAATATTAGACCTGAGCGCCTCTGCCTTGTCCCTGAGTTCCAGGTAGTCCATCCTTAACCTGGAATTAGCAACCCAGGCATCTTCCATGTATCTTCTTTCCTCATCTGTAACCAGCCTGAGCCCAAGTGTTTCAGGCCTTTCAAGGATAACCGCACCAGTAGGAACCATAGTAAATGAATGCAATGTAACCTTTTGCACAATTGCGCCATGGCCAATCCATACATGTTCTTCCAGAGTTACCTTGTACAGAGATGCCCTTATAGCAATAAAACACTCATGAGCGATATTACATGGACCATGAATGGTAACACCATGGGCTATAGAGGTCTTAGGGCCGATAACAAATGGAGCACCCGGATCAGTGTGTATAATAACACCATCCTGAATATTAACCTCTTCGCCAATATGAATAGGCGACACCTTCTCGTCCGGTCCCCTCTGATCCGCCCTGATTACAGTTAAAGGCCCGACAAAAACCCCTTTATCGATCTTCACATTACCAATTATCTGGGCTGAAGGGTCAATTAATGCGGTCGGATCAATTTGCGGAAAATCGCCTGCCAGGTTAGGCCTTATGTTGTTGTAGTATGATGGCATTCTTTATCCTCCATTTTAAATGTTAACGAACGGGTAAAGCAGCCTTGAGACTTTTTACTTTTATACCTGAGACAGTTTCTGTTGTAATGTTATGTTATCAAGAAGGATAAAAAGATTAGCCTGTTGTGTCAAGATAAAAGTAGAAACCCAAAATCTTGTCAATTCAAAATCTAATTTTTATTAACAAGATTTTACTAAAACAGGCTAAACCCTTTCCCCTTCAAAACATGATTCACCATAAGATGTTATAATTCTCCCTGATATCCTGTCACCCTCTACCCTGCCATGCCCTGAAATATCTATCTTTTTAAAAAACTTCTTTACTGTAAGCGCAAATGAAAAGCAGCTGCCCTCCACCTTTCCGCCATTAAAATCTACCTGCCCTATAAACCCTGCTGACATGGTGCCTGTCAACTCATCACCTGCTGTTTTAAGGATAAGGGTGCTCTCCATGACCCCCATTGGGGTATCCGCAGAAATTTTGTATGTCCCTTCAACACTCATAAAACGCCTCCGCTGTACAATCAAAATCAGGGTAGAAAAGATACCGTTTGGCCTTAATAATACTAAAAAGGATAATCGGCAATTTTTTTATTTAGGAAACAAAAAAATATTCGTTTTATGTTAGAAAAAGTATATAACTATAATGATTGTAATAAATGGCTATGACAGTATATGAAAAACCTGCATAATATCATTCATGGGATAGGCGGAATCAGCCTGAAACTGAAGCTGCTTATCCCTTTTCTGTTTTTTGCCTTTGCCAGCACCACAATCCTGACCATAATCAGTTTAACCTCACAGCAAAACCTGATCAAAAAAGAAGAAAGGAACCTTTTACTTCAGCATTACAGGCTCTTTCTGGACAGGCTTGATCAGAAACAGGCACAGGCCATCTCTATAGCATCTTCGTTTGCAGATATACCGGATACAGGAAGGCTTCTTGCAGAAGATGACAGAGTCGCCCTGCAGAACTACATAACCCCTATATACCAGAATCTTAAAAACAACCAGGGGGTTTCACAACTTTACTTTCACAGGCCTCCAGGCATATCCTTTTTAAGGCTTTTAAATTCTGAAGAGCATGGAAAGACCGCCGGTCTGGATAAAAAGAGTGTATCAGAGATCTTTTCAGGGGCAGAAAATTCTGTCTGTCTTGAGATGGGGAAAGCAGGTCTTGTCACAGGGGGGGCAGAACCTGTCTATTATAATGGAAAGATCGCCGGAAGCGTTGGCGTCCTTTTTACCCTGGGAAAGCCATTTATAGATGACTATTCCAGTAGATGGAAGATCAATGCGGCCATTTACACTATAGCGGGTGGGAAACCAGAGAGAATAACAGCAGCCGGTGGCCATTCGCTTGAAAACATTTCAGGGATATACAAAGAAAATGGGAATATACGCGAACCCGATATAATGATATCCCCTGAAAAACACCCGGACATGTCTGTATTAATCGGCCCTGTAGAAAATTGCTTTGGTGAGGTTGTTGCACTGATAGTATTAAACTCTGACAGGACACCAACGCTTAAAAGACTGGCAGGTAACAGGAACCTGATGGTTTCAGCTGGAATTGCAGTCATCCTTATATCCTTTCTATTTATCTATCTTGTTATTGATCTGTTTATTAAACCTATAAAGGAGATAGTGGCAGAGGCCCGCGAGATTGCATCAGGGAAAAGGGAGAATGGACTTGATGTCAAGAGCTCAGATGAGGTCGGGTCTCTCACAACAACCCTTAACACAATGATCGAGGCGCTTAAAAACAGGCGCATTGAGATAGAAGATTATGCCAGGACCCTTGAAAGGAGTGTTGATGAGAGGACATCAGAGCTTCTTGAATCTGAAGAAAAATACCGGACAATGGTGGAAAATGTCCCGCTTGTTGTTTACAGGATATTAAAGGACGGGACAACCGAGTTTGTGAACTCATACCTTACAGAAAATATCGGTTACACAGTCGAAGAGGCGCTTGATAACAAGAGATTCTGGAGGGATAAGATAGCAGGTGAGGCGCCTGAGGCATTTAAAACCGTGTGGAATACCTGTTTTATAAAAGGTGAAGAGTGCAGGCTTGATCACAAGGTAAGGGCAAAGGACGGAAGGCTCCTCCGTTTTATCACCCATTCAATACCAACAACCGATGAAAATGGTGAGGTGAAATGGGTTGATGGCTTTATGCTTGACATAACAGAGCTCAAAAGACTTGAAGAGCGGGCAATCCAGACAGAGGAGGTGCGGACACTGGGCGAGATATCCGCCAGGATGGCTCATGAGATAAGAAATCCACTCAGCATTGCCGGTGGATTTGCCAGAAGGCTCAGGGATGCCATGAAGGATGATGACCCCAATAAGCGCCTTTCTATAATAATAGTTGAAGAGGTTGCAAAACTTGAGATATTTGTGACAGGCCTTTTATCCACCATAACCCCGTTTGAACTCACACTCTCAAAGGTAAGTATAAACGAGCTTATACTGGAGTCTATCGCGGAGCTTGACAGGCTTCTCGAATCACGAAACCTTGAAATAGTCTCAGACCTTGAGTCGAATATCCCTGATATAGAGGCGGATCACAAGATCCTCTGCCAGGCAGTAATCAATATTATAAAGCACTCAATAATATCATCCCCGCAGAATGAGAACATATCTGTTTCAACCGCATTCAGGGATGATGATGTGGTTATAACAATCACCAATGCCTTTAAGCACATGTCAAATGCCGATATAGAGCAGTTCTTTTTCCCTCATATTGAGCAGAAGCTGGAGGAAAGCGTTCTGGATCTACCACTTTCAAAGATCATAATTCACAGGCATGGAGGGAAGATAAACCTTATTAAAATCGGCGAAAATATCCTGAAAATAATTATATCCTTCCCGGTTAGACCAGCCTGACCTCTTTTTACTGTTTTCCGAATCCGCATACAGGGTACCTGCACTCTTTGCAGCTTGAACAGAATCCCCCATGCCCCAGGGATGAAATATATTCCTTTGTTACCGGTTCATCTGCAATAACAAGTGGCAGTATAAGTTCAAATATGCTTGCCCTGTAATACATAACGCACCCCGGGAGCCCCACAACAGGGATGTTCCCGATATAGGCGAGCATAAACATGGCACCGGGGTATACGGGCGCGCCATAGGTAATTACCCTTGCGCCTGATTTTCTTATGCTTAAAGGGGTCTGGTCATCAGGGTCAACAGACATACCGCCAGTAAGGGCAATCAGTTCCGCACCCTCTTCTATCAGCTCATGTATTGAGGCAACTGTCTTTTCCACATCATCAGAGACAAATACCTGTTTTATTACCTCGCACTCCATCTTTTTAAATTTGTCTTTGAGCACAGGCCCGAATTTATCCTTTATCCTGCCTGAAAAAACCTCGCTCCCGGTTGTAATAACACCTACCTTGAGATGCCTGAAGGGTTTAACCTCAATTACAGGATAATGCTCCCTGCATATGGTCTCAACCGCTTCTATATTCTTTTCATGTGTGGCAATAGGGATTATCCTTGTGCCTGCCATTGCAGTATCCTGTTTTACTATCTGGTTCCCGTGGATGGTGGCAAAGGTAATATCTTCCACCAAATTTATCTTTAGGAGTGCCTCCTTATTAACTTTTAAAAGCCCTGTACCGGTTGACATGAAATTGATCCTGCCCTCTACCGGCTCAGTATGCCTGATGCCCCTTCCTGATGCGGCCTTTGCAATGCGCCCGGCAGCCTCGTTTTCATGTATAAAACCATCCCTGGGATCAAGGACATAGATATTCATCTTACCCATATCAAGAAGCCTTGCAACATCCTCTTCTTTTATAATATGGCCTTTTTTAAAGGCCGGGCCCTTAAACTCTCCAGGGATAATCTGTGTCATATCATGACCCAGCATCATACCAACCGCCTCATTGAGTGGTACACTTTTATATTTAATATCAGCCATTTACATCTCCTACAAATTTATTTCCTCTAAAACAAGCGGTGAACAATAACATAGATATGTTAAATATGAAAGAAGGAAATTAAAAAAAATAAAAGAGAAAAAAGGGTTCAAGGAGTCAGGGGTTCCAGGGTTCAAGTGAAAATCATTAAATATCTAGAATCTTGAATTTTGAATTTTGAATTTTGAACCTTGAAACCATATTCAAAGCTTGCTTTCGCGCCCTGTTTTATGGCAGATTATCCGCTCATATTTCAGGTTCATGCAGGATCTCAATTTTAAAAAAGAAGGTATTTCTATCGGAAAATGGATTTAAAAACAGCATTACTTAATTTGACCACATGGTTTGAAGAATATGTAAAGGGATTTATAACCGGCTACCCGGAATCAGACATGAATGTAGAACTGAAGAAAAATCATACCATCCGCGTAAGGGATGCAATCATCGATGTCGGGAAAAGCATTGCCCTTAACCATGAAGATATCTCTATAGCCGAGGCATGCGCCATTCTCCATGATATCGGAAGATTTGAACAGCATAAAAAATATGGCACCTTTTCAGACTCACAATCTGAAAACCATGCTGCCCTTGGTGTGAAGATTATCAGGGAACATGACGCGCTCAGAGATTTTCCTCCTGAATGCAGGGAGATAATAATCCGTTCTGTAGGGTGTCACAACATGCCGGCGATCCCTTCCGGATTTAACCCGGACAGTATAGAGTTTTTAAAACTAATACGGGATGCAGACAAGATTGATATCCTGTATGTTGTAACCGACTATTACATGACATCAGCGAGCGGCACCAACAAAGTATTAGAATTGCATCTGCCTGATACTGAGACTATTTCGGATGAGATCTTTAAACCACTTGCATCAGGGCAAATAGCCCAGGTAAATAATCTCAGGTCATTAAATGACTTTAAACTCTACCAGATGGGTTGGATCTATGACCTTAATTACATAAGGAGCCTCCAGATTATAAGGGAGAGGCAATACCTTGAAAGGCTGCGTGAAGCCCTTCCTGTAGTATCTGACAGGGCTGATCAGATATACAGGATTGCATGTAGCTATCTTGATAATAAACTTGGAGGTAAATAATGGGTAATCCTTTTTATTCAATCGATAAAGCAATCTTTGAGATGTTTCCCGGATACTGCCGCGGTGTAGTTCTGGCATTTGATATCAAGGCAGGTGATTCACCCGAAGAACTATTATCCATGCTGAGAGATGCTGAAAAGACCCTTCATAATAAGGTAAACGCTGATGACCCGGTTTCTCACCCCAGGATCAACTCCTGGAGAGAGGCATACAGGCTGTTCGGCGCCAAGCCTGCCAAGTTCAGGTCATCCATTGAGGGAATGGTGAGAAGGGTCTTAAACGGGAATGAACTGCCAGGCATTAACACTGTTGTTGATATCGGCAACATCTTATCACTCAGGCATATTATTACCGCAGGTGCACATGCAATAGATGTTGTGAAGGGTGATATCTCACTCAGAAGAGCAGGAGGCGAAGAGTCTTTTACCCCGTTTGGTACTGATATCACGGAACAGACAGAGCCGGGGGAGATTATCTTTACTGAGGGGAATAATTGTCTTGTAAGGCGGTGGAGCTGGAGACAGGCAGAACATACATCTATTAAAAACTCTACAACCGCCTTTGAGATGAACATTGATGGCCTGCCCCCTGTTACAAGGGATGAAACAGAGAAGATATGCATTGAGGCTATTGATTTGATAAAAAGATTCTGCGGGGGAAAGGTGAGTTATAAAATCCTTGACATGGATAATCCAAAAATGGAATTGATAAAATAACCTCAGTAGCAGTGCTACTTGCGGGCAAGCGGTCAGCCGTTAGCGTTCAGCTTTCAGCAAAAGGCATTCAAACAAAAGACCCTCTGTCAAAGACTGTCTGGCAGAGGGTCTTTTGTTTAGTAGTAAGCCTATAATGCCCTGTAGACGATGGGTAGACCAGGCCCTTTTACTTCAACCTTATTTTCTGATTCAAGCAGCTCAAGATGTGAGAATATCTCTGAAAGAGCAATAAAGACATCTGCCTTTTCAACACTCGGAAACACGTTTCTGACCAGATTATAGACAGGCACCTCATTTTTTCTGACTTCATTTAATACCTGCTCCATCCGCTCTGCATACAGCCTCCTGTACATACCTATAACAGGCTGCATATCATCAATATATTCACCATGACCGGGGAACAGGTACCTCACATCCAATTTGGATACCCGGTCAAGGGATTTCAGATAGGCAATCAAGCCCCTGTAATTTTTATCTCGCATCCTTTCACGACTCATGGCAAGTATGGGTTTTGGTGTGAGATTTTTGATAATATGGTCACTGCTGAACAGTATCTGCTGTTCAGGCTCATACAGGCAGCACAGGCCAGGGTCATGGCCGGGGGTAAAAACCACCCTTAGAGAGTATCCTTCACCTTTAAATATATGGCCATCTTCCATCGCCTTCGGGTCATCAATGGGCTTTGCTATGCTGTAATATTTTCTGATGCCCCTCTTCATCGCATTAAGGACATCATCAGGGATACCTGCCATTCGCTTAAGCTGGTCAAGCTCATCTGCCCAAATCTCATTTTTTAAAAATTCGCTGGATATCTTCCATATCCCTTCAGGGTGGATATATATCTCAACAGGATGATCAAGCTGCTTTATAATTTCAGATGCAAGCCCGAAATGGTCCATATGTCCGTGTGTCAGTATTATCCTGTTTATGTTGTTAAATATAAGCCCCTCCCTTTTAAAGGTATCCAATATGAATTGAAGGGCGCCCGGGATGTCAGGGCCTGCATCAATAAGCGTTATCTCCTCTTTACCAAGGGCATAAATATTTGCTGTAAGGAGATAAGGCACCTCATTAAAGGGTATTGGGATTGGTGTTATATTTCTTATTTTTGGAAATGGTCTGATTAATTCTTTTATCACTTATAAAACCTTCAACTTTCTCATAACACCCCGGCTTAGCCGCCTGCGAGTGTATGTATAATATGTATTTTGTCACCATCATTAACCTCTTTTTTCAAGGCATCAGGATATGCGCTTGATGAATTCACATATACCTCAATAAGGGGGTGCAGTTTTCCTTCTGCGAAAAAGATTGCCTTCTCAAGCTCAGGATACAATATCAGTATATTGCGAAGGCATTCCTGGACAGTAGAGCCTTTTGCCTCTATTGTTTCGAGGTTGCCGCAATACTTCTGAAAGACCCTGTGAAGGTGAACTGAGATGCCCATATTTTTTAACCCTTCCCTGTATTACATTCCATGCACTCAGGGTTTCTGCTTAATTTAAATTCCCTGAACCTGAGATCCATACCATCATAAATTAATAGCCTGTTTGTGAGCAGTCTCCCCATTCCGGTGAGATATTTAATTACCTCTGTGGCCTGGATTATACCTATTACCCCAGGTGTAACACCAAGAACAGGAAATTTTCCAGGCTTGGTGTAATCCCTGTACATGCATCCTATACATGCGGTTTCACCAGGGATTATGGTGGTCACCCTTCCCTCCATACCGCTTACAGCACCGTGAATAAAGGGGATGCCCCTTTTTATCGCTGCCCTGTTCAGTACAAATCTTGCAGCGATGTTATCCATTGCATCGATAATAACATCACAGCCGTTAGTTAAACCTAATATATTATCATCATTAATGGTTTCATCAATAATCTCAACCTTTGTATTAGCGTTTAAGGATTCGATCTTTTCCCTGGCCGATTCTACCTTTTTGGCGCCGACATCCTTTGACCAGTGCAGTATCTGCCTGTTGAGATTGGTTATATCAACACGATCATAATCAGCAATAACAAGTGTCCCCACACCCGCAGCAGCAAGATACAGGGATACAGGAGAACCAAGCCCGCCAGCGCCAGCTATAAAGACCCTTGATTTTTTTAACCTCTCCTGACCAGGTAAACCAATCTCAGGTATCATTATTTGCCTGTCATACCTTGCCAGTTCATCCTGTGAAAGCATAGACCCCTCCTCTCAAATTTAATCCGGTTTAATACCCCAGTGAACTGCAATATTTCCAAACATGAATCTCCTGTATTTTACATCAATGAGCCCTGCCTCTTTCAGTTTAATAGCCATGGCCTCAGGCCTGATAAACCTTAGGGTAGTTTCAGGGAGGTATCTGTAGGCATCCCTTTCCCCAGAAATCAGAGACCCGATAATGGGGATTATCAGTCTGTAATAAACAAGCACCAGCGGTTTAAAAATATTATCAGGCACAGGGCTTGTGTCAAGACATACAAGCCTTCCCCCGGGTTTAAGCACTCGTATCTGTTCCCTGAACATCATATCCATATCAGCGACATTTCTGGCAAGGAACCCTGACGTCACGGCATCAAAGAGGGCATCAGAAAAAGGCAGCTCCATAGCATCTGCCTGACACCACCCTACTTCAGCTCCGAATCTCCTTTTCCTTCCAACAGCAATCATTTCAGATGTCAAATCAGCGGCAATAACCTTTACTGATGGTTTCTCTTTTTTCATCTCAATGGCAATATCACCTGTCCCTGCGCCTGCATCAAGCACTGTGCCCATGTCAGGGAGCTGTGCCACCTTTATTAGAAAGCTCCGCCACCTGGTGTCAAGGCCAAGGGAGATGAGCCTGTTCAGGAGATCATATCTTTTTGAGATGCGGCCAAACATAACCCTGATTTTTTGTGGCTGCTTTTCCGGTTTTTTAAAAACATCCTTCATTTTATCTGCTTATTAATACATAAAAAAGATTGTACCCATTTTAAAAATAGACCTTGAAGATTATGTAAAAAATAGAAATTTATCAAGATAAAGGATTTATAAATTAAAAACCCCTTCCTGAAAATTCAGGAAAGGGTTAGATAAAAACTTACTGTTAACCTGCTTTAATTAAAAAGCAATGGCACAGGTTATTCCGCCGAAAAGATGAGCAGAGTCACCATCACCATCTTCTATTTCATCTTTGGCCTCACTTGAAAGTCCAAATGTATATGATACCTTTGGTGTAATGCTGATATAGTCATTTACGGGAAAGGTCATTGATGCTGTAATAGATCCATCATGAAGTTCACTGTAATCAGTATCATCATAATCAAGGTAACCTACTGCTGCGGCCAGATCCAGTGCAAGGGTATCTGAAAATGCAAAAGAATGACATACGCCGAGGCTTATATACCAGCCATCAAATTCATCAAAATCCCTGTAGATTTTCAGGCTTGGAGTAAGAATAGTATCTAATCCAAATGACAGATATATTTCCTGTGAATCCGCACCTTCAAGGGCGTAGTAAATATAGCCCAGTCCCATACTGACCTTATCAAATGACCAGTCATAGGATAATGTCATATCAGTTTCATTAAAGGCATTGTCATTAGAATCTGTATCAATGTTTCCCCATAGGTTAAAACTGAAACCTTTGTATGATAAAGTGGCAGTTGGTTGTATCACGATGCTGTCATCACTAAGAAAATAACCACGCCACACATAATCTGTAAGAGCTGTAACATCAGCATAAGCAGATACCGGTGATTCATCCTCTGCCATAACAGGTATTGAACAAAATGTTAATAATACAAAAACAATCATAACAATAATTTTTAAAGCTCTTTTTCTCATTTTTCCCTCCTGTGGAATATAAAAAGATCACGTTGTTTTTCAAACAATATTTAACTTATCAAGTATGTTTTACCTAAGCCCGACAGTAACAAAATTACAGAACAGGTTACTGCTCTATAAAAATATCATGGGTCAGGGATGAAATTGCCCTTTACCTGATTAAGTTTAAAGGGTCAGATAATCGTTTTGGATTCTTCATTTTTTCCTCCTTTATTGATATAAGGCCACAGCCTTTTGTTCGTTGATCTGGTTAAGATCAAAAGCAAGGGATATGCCACTTTTTTTCAGGCGGGTGTGCAGGCATTATCCTATTGATATTGTTTTCCTTTTACTTTTTTCATTAAAACTGGATAAAATCATTCTCATACATTTTTGTCTATGTTCAGTCTTTTCAAAACATTTTTGTAACAGATATTAGCCCTTTAAAAGAAAATACAGCATATTCAGAATCATCCATATTTTCCTTTGCTGAATGAAAAAAGTGAAGAATGAATATTCATATAGAAATCCGGATAGATATCTGATAATCAAAAAAATTATATTAATTAACCCTTCTCATGATTTCATCAACAGGAGGCTTCAGATGTTGAGATTACAGAGTCTTGCAGGGCTGTTTGTACTTGCATTAATTGCATGGTCGATTTCAGAGCACAGAGGCAGGGTAAAATACAGGACTGTCGGCGCAGGTATTGCCATTCAACTCATAGTAGCAATTATCCTGGTAAAACTCCCCCTCAGCCAGTCCTTTTTCATGTGGCTTAATAATATTGTAAGCGCACTTCAGGCATCCATAGCAGAGGGCACAGGTTTTGTATTTGGATACCTTGCCGGAGGTGATACGCCCTTTGCAGTAACCAACCCCGGTTCAACCTTTATACTGGCCTTTCAGAGCCTTCCCCTTGTGCTTTTGATAAGCGCCCTTTCTGCCCTCCTTTTTTACTGGAGGATAATACCTGTAATCGTAAAAGGTTTTTCATGGGTACTTACAAGGATCATGGGTATCGGTGGAGTAGAGGGTTTTGGTGTCTCGGCAAACATATTTGTAGGGATGGTTGAGGCGCCATTACTTGTGAAGCCCTATATCCCGCTGGTATCGAGAAGCGAGCTTTTTTCTATTATGACATCAGGGATGGCAACAATAGCAGGCACTGTCATGGTGCTTTATGCAACAATACTCAACAGTGTTATCCCCGGTGTAGTGGGTCACCTTTTGATTGCATCCCTGATAAGCGCACCGGCTGCCATAACTGTTGCGAAGCTTCTGATACCTGAGACAGGAGCACTATCGAACGGAGAGATAACCCTTTCCGGCCATGCAGAGAGTTCAATGGATGCAATAACAAAGGGCACGGTTGATGGAATGAGCCTGCTTATCAATATCATAGCAATGCTTGTTGTGCTTGTATCCCTTGTTCATCTTTTAAATATGATCCTTGGAATATTACCCCAGATTGGTGGTGAACCAGTCACAATACAGAGGCTTCTGGGGATTATTATGGCTCCTGTTACATGGGCCATGGGCATACCCTGGGCCGAGGCAAAGGTATGCGGGAGCCTTATGGGGGTAAAAACCGTGCTCAATGAACTGATCGCATATCAGAACCTGGCCTCCCTTGGTGAAGGGGTAATATCGGAAAGAAGCCGCATTATTATGACATATGCCATGTGCGGTTTTGCAAACCTTGGCTCACTTGGAATCATGATAGGCGGCATGGGCGCAATGGCACCTGAACGGCGAAATGAGATCGTTAATCTGGGGATGAAATCGATTATTGCCGGAACACTGGCGACCTGCATGACAGGCGCTGTTATAGGCATCATTTACTGAATTGTATGATAATACTCATCCTTGACAGTTGAAGGATGTTCCCTTCTGCATGCGGGATAAGTATTAATCGATCCCGCAAGCAGATGGGTATAAAAATTATTTTGCTACAGGATATATCTTTTCTTCAGCCTCATAACCGGATTTTACGCCATAGGGCAGCATGGCCCCTGGGGCCTCTATTTCATAGATCTTGCCGTTTCTGATCTTGTAGATATGCATTGCAGCAAGGTTGAATTGCCCGTAGGTGGTTTTATTATCGGTTCCAGGTGCAGCATCTTTAGGCAGCCTCTTTGTGCCGTCATGCCTGAACATTGAAAAGCCGACAGATAAACCCTTCTGCACATCTGCAACAACCATGTGCGGTCTGATCTCTGTGATATAGGAGAAGACACCGGCGCTGATCTGGCCTTCGCAGTCCATTGGAATGCCTCCAAACCCTCCAGTGGGCATGGCAGCCCCGGGGGGTAAATCTTCTGCCTTGGGCGGTTTGCCGCCGGCTGTTGTCATGCCGTTTTCATGACGTTCACACTCCTTTGCAAATGGAGAACGTTTGCCATCTTCTGAAGTGAGTGTGTCATAGTATGATTCCCCTATTTTCAGGAGATCTTCTCTTGTCATCTGTTCTGCCGCAGGTATATCCTCTGCAAAGCCTGGGCGGGCCTTCTGCAAAGATGGCATGGAGCTGTAGGGCTGTTTACTCATTGATTCGCCGCGCACTACAAGATGCTCTGCCTCTGTGATCTTGCCATTCTCAAGTTTAATGCGGGCACCGAGTATGATGTCTTTATTATTCTCTTTCATAACAACAAGAGTGGCTGCTGCCTGTGCCACCGGATCAGCAGCATAAATCTCAAAACCCTTTGGGCCTTCAGTTGCAGTTTCCCATAGTCCTTTACCTACCGCCAGAAATTCGATTCCCTTATCCGAGTTCTCGGTATACTTCACCTGATCTGCAAATGGCAGATCACCGGGTGTATGCTTAACAAGCGAACCGATATATTTCTGCATAAGATCAACCAGCCCCTGCCTGTCATACTCCTGGGCCTTCTTTCCCGAACAAGCCATACCCATAATGGCAAGAGAAACAATTAACAATAAAGTAATACACAACCGTTGCATTTTCATTTCAGCCTCCTTTCATTAAAACCAGTAGATATGATTAAATAAGAACACCCTCTTTGAGAGGATGAAGTATATGGAGTCAGTCGAATCATGTCAATGAGTAATTTCGCTATATAAAACTAAAAACCTGCCTTTTGCCTTTGAGCTTTGAACTTTGAACTTTGAGCTTTCAGCTTTCAGCTTTGAGCTTTGACCTTTCAGCTTTCAGCTCTTTTAACGTTCTACAACAATACTCTTAATGCCATTTGATTCCAGATCGGTTTTCTGTGCTTCAGCCTGTTCCTGTTGATAAAAGGCACCTGTATAGAGCAGGAATCCATCTTTAGCATAACTTATGATATAGGCGCTATGCCCCTTTTCTTCCAGATATGCCTTCTGTTTTTCTGCATCCCCTTTTGATATATATGTCCCTATCAAATTGGCATATTTTGTATTTTTGGACTCAGCATCAGGCAATTTCCAGGTTTTAATATATTCATCAGCCTGTTCTCTTTTCTGGAAGCAACCGGCATAAAGCCTGTACCATACCCCCTTTTGTCCCAGGTCCATTTTTATCCAGTAAGATGTAATGCCCATCTTCATATATTTTGATGATAATTCTTTAACGCTTGTAACAGAGTTGTAAGATCCCAGATATATAGAGTATGGATATGATGCACTATTCGCCGTGATATCGTTAGAGGGCACACCAGATCTTTTCTCTAAAACAGTGTTTAAAGTTTTTTCCGGATCTGCCTGTTCCGGCTTTATCATACCCGAACCTTGAATCTCGTTTGATTCTGCATGGCTTTCTTTCAAATGATCTGTTTTATCATCCTTTAAAATTTTAATACTCTTTTTATATATATTATTATTGATGGAAGCAGGCTCAGGAATAGAGGTGGATGAGGTTTTAATACTCAATGATTCAAACATGCCATCATAATCCACTATTTTCCCAATAAACATGGATAATATGACAAGCAGGATTATTAAAGTTATAAATATAATTAGAGGTAAATATTTCTTAAAAACCTCCCGGAATTTTATTTTAGTAATCTTGGGCTCTCTCTTGACGGAGATGTTTTTACCCGGTTTTTCAATTAAATCTTTTTTAGGCGACCCTTTTTCTTTTAAGGAAATATCCTGTTTCAGAGCAGATTTATTTATGCCTGGCTGTACAGGTGATATTATCTTCTTTGTTACTACTGGCTTTTCAGATGAAATTTTTTGCTGCACTGATTTCACAGGAGGAACAACCGGTGAAATAATTTTCTTTTTTATATCAGAGCTCTTATCCGGGCTTATCCTTTTAGGTAATGGTTTGTCAGCGACAATTTTTTCTTGCACCTTTTCAGACGAGGCAGTACCCGGCTCTCTTTTTTTGGCATCATGGGATTCATCAGGTTTTTTAGGCGCAAAGAAATCATCAAACAAATCTTCTACTGTGTCTGTGATAGATTTATCGTTAGAAGTTGGATTGTTTTTTTTATCGTCCATTTCAAGTTAACTCTACTTTGTAAAGACCGGTTTACGCTTTGACAAAAATGCAGTTACCCCTTCTTGGATGGCATCCATACAGGATATCCTGCCTGAATAGCTGTATGATATCTCCATTGCATCCTTAAAACTCTCTGCCTTTGCAGCGTCTCTGACAACATCAACTGCCAGTGTTACAGCCTCTTTACTCAAAGGCATATCCCCTGATTTTGGTTCAGCAGGGGGAATAAACTGAGGCATCTCAACAGGTTTTGCAGAAATTTTAGGTACCCTTCCAATAAGCCTGTTTACCTCGTCAATAGCTGCACTGATCATATTCATATAGCCGCCAGTTAACTTTGTAACAATACCAAGTTTTTCAGCATCAACACCGGTAAGTCGTTCTGCCTGTGACACCATTGTATTAAACTTGTTATGCGCATGGGGCCATTTTCTATATGGAATAACAACCCCGCCCATGCCAGGGAATATACCAAGTGTAATCTCCGGAAACTGGAAAAAGGCCCTTTTGTCCGCAACAATAGAGTGGCAGCCAAGGGCAAGCTCACACCCTCCACCCACTGCAAAACCATTTACAGCAGCTACAACAGGCTTATTCATCTGGTTGATATACTCTGTAATACTTCCATATTTTCTGCTTAATGCTGACCCTGCATCAGAGTTACCAATGGTTGGCACAAGAACGCTGATGTCAGCCCCTGCACAGAATGCCTTTGTGCCGTACCCTGTAATAATAAAGCCTTTGACTGATGGATCATTCTCACCCCTTTTCAACTCTGACAGGATCTCATCACAGGTACTTATGTTTAAGGTATTTGCAGCCTGGGGCCTTCTGATAGTGATGACCCTGACACCATTCATATCATCCACAAGGATATCCCGCGGGAATTTTATGTAGCTATCAATATCATGCTCAGGAATTGGAAATCCTGGCCGTTCCGCTGTAAAGCCTTCCATAATATCTTTAACTCTTTGACTTCCCATATCAGCCATTACCTCAAAAACACCCTTTTTAAATCCAAGGCCGATAACAGTACCGAGATTCAAATCAGGGCGTGTGCCAATAGACCTGTCGGCAATATCAAAACACTGCGAGAATATGGCGCCCAGAAGCCTGCGCTTTATCCAATCTTTAAGATCGTTATCAACATCAACCTTTGTTCCGGGTTTGTTAACCTTCCAGGTATCAACAGATAGAAGAGCCAGAGATGGCTTATAACAGGCCGATTCGCTGATCCTGCGGTTCTGAGAAATATAGATCAGGGGATTTCCGCCTGTAAAGTTCATAACAAAGAAAGGTCCTGAGGCAACAAACTCCTGAGCCACATGATCAACCTGCTGGCTCGTTGCCCTGCCAATAAGAAATGCCGCCTCACTGCACCATGTTTCAAATATCCTGTTCAGCAGAAATGAGTAGACATTTGCTGTCATCATTGGAACCTTGCCGGTATTGGCAAAAAACCATAACAGATAATTAAGGGTATCAGAAGAGGCGCCCTCCCAGTTGATAATCTCAACAGGAAGGCTTCTCCAGGCAGGGGCAAAGAAATGGGTGATGGTGGCACGTTCAGGGTGTTTCATCCCTCCAAATATCTCATTTGCAGGTATGCCGCTGGTATTACTTGTCAGTATAGTATCTTTAGCTGTGATATTCTCCAGTATATTAAATATCTTCTGCTTGAGGTCCAGATTTTCTGTGGCTGCCTCAATTACTAGCCCGCAATTTTTTATGTCATTATAATCAGTGGTATAAATGATATTTCCGAGCATCTTTTCGGCTGTTCCAGGGGCAATCTTTTTCTTCTGCACAGCCTTTTCAGCATATCCTTTGAAGCGCTCTTTAGCCTTTTCAAGCTGGGCTTCAGCAACATCAACAATATACAATTTATTTTCAGGAAGACCGGTACGCAGGTAATAGGCAATATCAGGGCCAATATGCCCGGCGCCTATTACAGCAATTTCATCAGGAACAGGCAGGTCAGGTTCAATAAGATAAGGATTATGAAACGATGGGTAAAGCGCTTTTTTTGCCATAAATAATACTCCTTGATTTCAGATTTATAACCACTCCGGCATCTTCGTCTCTGTTGCTCACTCAGCAGGATTATTATGTAAAAAAGTACTGCAAATCAAAAATAGAAAAATAAATTAACCCCCATGTATAATGTAGACAAGGTCTATTTTGTCACCCTCTTTCACCGGGGTGAAGAGCCCTGTTCCATAGGTGCTTTGGCCATTCAGATATATCTCAAATCGGTTAGTTAGGTTTCCATTGCTGTCAACAATCATATTTTTTGTCATTGGGTATTTACTGGAAAGATCATTCAGGCATTCGCCCACCGTCTTTCCCTCTGCTTTGACTGATTTCTGCCCGTTAAAGTAAGACCTGAAAACATGTGCTATTTCCACTTCAATGCTCATATTTTTGCTCCGGAGAAAAACCCCTTTTTGAAATCAAATAAAAAGGCCGCATTATTACTACCCAATGCGGCCTTTTAAGTCAATATTAAGGAATTAATTTATTTATAAAGTTCCTTTGCTACAAAATCCATTCCCAGGTCAAGCAGGGTTTCCTTTTTGGGTTTTCCTGTCTCTGTATCCCAGCCCATTGCCTCGTAATATTCTGTATAGATATCTTCAAGCTTCCATGTAATGCCTGCCCTTGGGCCAACTGTCTTGGGCGGTTTTCCAAGCATCCTTTCAGGGAATTTCCATGGTGTTATTATACCTTCACGGATATTGAATGCCTGCCGCATGGCGTTTATGCGCATACCGGTCTTGATTATCTCTTCACGGGTCACATCCCATCCTGTGATGGTTTGAATTGCCTCTATAAAATATTCTGCCTTACCATAGCCGTCACCGTAACATATCATGCATAATCCTGCTGCATTGTAATAGTTAGAAAAGGCTGAACCTATCATGTGAGGTTTTCCACGCCCCTTGAATGTAGTGGGATCATACTCAGGCATTGTTCCCGGAGGATGAGGCATTTCACCGCTCATTGTGTGACGTCCCGGTGTAGGTTCTGAACAGTATGCGATAGCAAATCCATGACCTCCCCTTGAATCGTGCGCTGGAATTTCCTGCCCTCCAATTTGCATGGCATATTTGTCTGAGCCTTTGCCTAATTTTTGAGCTGCCACCTTCGTACCATCAGCAAGTATATCGCCGATCCCTTCGCGCCTTACGATCTTTTCCAGGAGTGCAATACTGGCCCTGTGATCTCCCCACTTCATTTCAATACCATCTGTATCCTTTGCGGTAATAATACCCTTTTCATAACATTCCATTGCAAAGGCCACAACTGCACCGGCCCCTATTGTATCAATACCATACCGGTTACAGATATCACTGGCCATTATTATAGAATCAACATTATTAACAAGCAGATTTGTACCAAACATGGCCTGGGTTTCATACTCTGGTTTGTGGGCATGTTCACCCCATTTATACTCCCCGGTTGAAGGCTTCATTATGCCGCCGCATGCAATGGGGCAGCGGTAGCAGCCGTATCTTTTTTCCTGCTGGGCAATTATATGAGGGCCGCCAATATCAGAATAATTGGGCATATCGCCCTCTCCTGTACCTGACCAGTTCTTGAATGGGGCATCATCCACCTTGGCACACATCTCAAGCATACCGCAGGTGCCAAACTCCTGCATGAATTTTACCATTGGCCCCATGTCACTCAGGTGTCTTTTTCGCATTGCCTTTGCAGCCTCTTTGTCAGCAACCGGGATCTCCATACTACCATTAATAGCAATGGCCTTGAGTTTCTTGGAACCCATTACAGCGCCAAGGCCTGAACGCCCTGCTGCACGTCCCTTATTATTCATGACAGCAGCCATAAGAGATAATTTTTCACCGGAAGGCCCTATACAGGCAACTTCAAGCTTTTTGCCATGCCTCTCTCTCAATATATCTTCTGTGTCAAAGGTGTCTTTGCCCCAGAGGTCAGATGCATCCCTGATTTCTGCCTTGCCATTATCTATATAGAGGTATACTGGTTTTTCCGATATCCCTGAAAAAAACACTGCATCAAATCCACCGAACTTCAGGAATGGGCCTATATTGCCGCCTGAATTGGCATCACCCCACCCGCCTGTTAGGGGCGATTTCCCGACCATTACGTAACGTGAACCCCCTATAGCATCAGTACCGGTAAGCATACCTGTAACAATTCCAAGCATTGCATCAGGGCCAAGTGGATCAACCCCTGGTTTCTGTCTTTCAAAAATAATCTTTGCACCCAGACCATATCCACCAATATATTCCCTGACTGTCTTTGGATCGAGTGTCTCTTCCTTTAGCTGTTTTTTGCCGAGATCAACAAACAGCATTTTACCCATAACTCCATGTGCCATATTAAAGCCTCCCTGAAATTTTATTAAACTGTTTAAAGCCCGGATATATGCTAATGATATTAATGCATTTCAGGCTTAGTACTCTTTGATATAAATTCGGTGACGTATTCAATACATCTTTAGAACTAACCACGGAGGACACAGAGGTCACGGAGACTTTTTTTAAGTTTTGCTCTGTGATCTCCGTGCTCTCCGTGGTAAAAATTATGCATTTTATTTATACCAATGTATACTTAGTTAACTGCAATATCCCATCACCAGACCTTGCGTTTTTTTCAATATAACAGGGTCAGTATACACATCTTAGAATACGAGATAAAGCTTTTTTTAATTTTTCATTAATGTCAATTCAGATATAACAGATTGATAACCGTGGATAATTTGGACACTCTCAAGGTACAGGGTCAGACTTGACAAGCCAGCCCTGCACCTTGACACTTCATTATTTTTTAGGTGGAAATGGTATCTGGGCAAAACTCGGACGTTTATTCAGATTTGCTATCCAGTTTGAAACATTTTTATAGGCGGAGTAATCATACTTTGCAAAATCAGCAGCCATAACACAGCTTGCCACATTAATATCCGCAAGGGTAAACCTGGTACCCAGGATATACTCCTTTCCTTCAAGCTGGTTATCCAGTATCTTTAAGACCTTTGGAAGCTCATCCATTGCCTTTTTAATGGCCTTTTCATCCCTGTCAGCCTCTTGTACCCAGAATTTCTGGAAGGCTATTGCATATAGGTTCGCCTGCACTTCAAGTATAGCCCAGTAACTCCACTGATCAATAAGGGCATTCTCTTCCAGGGTTTTACCCAGGAGCTCTGAATTGTATTTTGTGGCAATATATTTGTTTATTGCCATGGATTCCCAAAGCACAAAATCACCATCAACAATGCACGGGATCTTGCCGTTCGGGTTCAGCTTAAGGTATTCAGGTTTAAACTGATCACCCTTTTCAAAATCCACCTTTACCTCTTCATACTTTATACCCATCTCAATCATGAGCACATGGCACCTGAAGGCGCTTCCCATCTTTGTACCATAGATCTTTATCATGATTATCCTCCATGAAAATGTTTTAAAATGTTACTGATCTTCTGCGGTTTTTTTTGTATTATACAGATAAATTAGAAAATTGCTAATTCTTTAGTGCCATTCATAATTCGCCTCTCTCTGAATTAAACACTGTTTAAAATTTAAACTCTGCTTTACACCCCATCTGACACTTAATAAAAGGCAAGGCGGTCAAAGACAATAACCTTAAACCGCTTTCATAATATTGCTTCTCCATTCTCAATTGATATTTTGAGGTATGTCACCCATTTTACGCATATCATCCAAAAACCTATTGAATTAAAATTAAAATGGCCTTATCATCACTATTACTAATTATGTGAAAGGATATTTAAAATGTCCCAGACTGAAATAATGGACGAATACAATAAATTACCACCTATAGAACAGAAACAAGTAAAGGAATATATACTTTTTCTTAGATCACGTTATCAGAAACCCCTTTTAACAAATATAAAAAAATCCGGGGATGTAAAGGACGAACCGTTTATTGGTATTTGGAAAGACCGTGATGATATGGTAGACAGCCGGACATGGCTCAGAACTGCACGCAAATCAGAATGGAGAATTCCTAGTGCCTGATATTGTTATTATTGATACTGATATTTTGATAGATTCCGCTAATAAATACAGGTCAAGTCATGGTTTGCTTATAGCTGATGCTCTTATTGCATCTACTGCTTTAGTGCACAACCAACCGCTGATAACCAAAAATAGAAACGATTACAAATTTATGAAAGACCTTAACCTGCTTCCTTATCCAAATCCATTTATTTGATCATTTCATTTTATATCTCGCAAATATAGTTGAACAAACACGGAGACCTTTTTTTCTTTCCCACGATCATCGTGGGAACATCTGATTTGAGGCTCCGCATCTTGTACCAAAAAATAATGACCACTGGTAATAAATTGCTATCTGATTATTCTTTCAATCACCCCATAAAAATACAAGGCAGTCAAAGATATTAACCTTCAACCGCCCTGATATTACTGCTTCTCAGAAGTAATTTGATTTTTCACGATCGTTCCTTACTCATTTTTACCCGACGATCTTCCGCGCGCCCAAGTACATGTGCTGTTTAGCAAAAATATGATTTCCATAAGAATCTGGCCATAGCAAGACCAAACGCAAACAATGCACCATAAATAAAAGAATCAATTCTTAGGAGGTCTTGATCCTTTTTACTCCGCCAAGAGCCAACTAATGACATAAATACTCCAGCTATAACCGGTGTTATGAATAAATTAACAATGCGTAATATTGGATTCTTTATCATTAGGGATGGAAAAATAAACAATGTAACTGCTCCAATAATAGCGCCCCACAATAAATAACTGATGGCGGCTAATATTGGATTGCGCCGACGCTTTCTATTAAATGCCTCAGCGAGACTATGAAAACCAAGTTCAAATAATGCCTCTGCGAATAATTGAAGAAATATTTCTGCAATAAACTGAAATATTATTTCAAAAATAATATCCAAATAATACACCCAGCAGACCCCATTGGTTTCATAATATTTCCCCTAGTCTTGAAAATCTTATTGAAGCAATCCTGCCAAAAACATTCCAAACAGGAATCTTCGTGTCCCATGAAAAATATATAAAAACAGGCCTTCCAAATATCTGATCACGCCTTACCATCCCAAAATACCGGCTGTCGGATGAGTTGTCCCTGTTATCACCAAGTACGAAGTATTCACCATTCGGGATTGTAACAGGACCATAATTCCTGTTAGCCCAGTTGTAATTGCTGTTTCCCAGATATAATATCTGATAACTCGATTTTCCAAGGGTTTCCCGGTATTCATCCGCTTCTCCTCCCTGTTCAAGCGTGACCTTTTTAATAAAATTTTAGTTTCAACCCCCACAGATTTAAATATTATAAGATCGCCTCTTTCAGGATTATGGTTATTGTAATAACCAAGATCATAAACGAAACTATCCCCGACAAGCAGGGTCGGCATTATGCTCCAGGTGGGTATCGTACTTGTCTGGAATACATTACGTTTTGTTACTGTCTTATCAACACTGAAAGCCACCAGATTTATAACCAGAATTACTAATAAATAGATGTGCCACCGGTTATAGCCCTTTAAACTGTAATCTCCTGATATTTTCTTTGCAGAACGTATGGCATCGAAGATAATAAACAGCCGTAGAGCAATGGAAATTAAAAAAACAGCCAGGAAAAAAGCTAGAATAATAATCCAGTAAAAAGGCCGGGCCGGAGTTTTTAATAAAAAATGCATCAGGCTTATAAGAAATCCGCCCCAGACTGACAGGATAACATAGAGTAATAAACCTTTTGTCTCCTGACCATTATAGACTTGCCCCAGACCAGGCACTAAAAAACTTAATAACCCGGCCAGCCACCATCTTCTGCGTTTCTTGACGGACAGCCTTTTCTTATTTATAAAATTCAGGCAATGATTCCGGGCAATTGAATAAATCCATGTATTAAAGGAATATAAGGGATTATATTTATCGAGATTCCGGTACACCTTGAGCATTACATCCTGGAAAAGGTCTTCGGCATTATCCTTAACCATATTACGGATAAAGTAAACGATTCACTGCTGATATTGGTTCCAGATCAGATTGAAAAGTTCCCTTCTGCAACCCTCGCCTCTTCTGCACTGAATAAATATCTGCCAGTTCTTGATCGGTATTTTCAAAAAAGAGTCCTTGTCCCTGTTCTATTAAATAATCACATTAAATGGATTTGGATAATTCCTTATGCCTGTATATACAGATAATATATAAATTGGTTCATAAAAAGATAATATTATTTAATAAACAGTATCGAGGATCGAGAGAAAGGATTCATATCTCCGATTAGCTCTTCTTATTTTTATATCACACTTACTTTTTATTTTCATGATCTATTCGGAGATTTGACCCATCTAAAGGGCGAAATATTTTTCGCCCCTGCAAATTCCCGTCGAACAGGAGGGCCTTCGTACAGAGCGTGCACAGATGTCTAGTCGCAACCCTCCGCCGGACACGGTGCCGGTTCATAGGTCGATTCGCCTCCGCCTATGTAGAAATAAATCGAAGCATTTTCACCCTTTGGAATCTCTTCATCGCAGTGGCTGCCGCAGCTTACTGGGAAAACGTCGCTGTTGGACTTTTTCTGGAACAACCTGAAGTCAGCGCGCTCATACGCCTGGTATGAGTTGTGAAAGAAAAATCCATCCGGGGATAATGCATACAGGTAATCGGTTGTATATCCGCCTGGGTGCGTTATTCGCAGGAATGTGTTGTTGACTGTAAACCAGCTGCCGTTGGCGAGCATGGTCATTTGCCCCTGATTAACAGTGAACCGGAATTCGTCAGCGTCTATGTCCTTTCTGTAGTGGTGTAAACCGCCGACGCTGCTGTTGTCCTGGAACCAGCACTGGCCCGGCCCGTCGATCAGCCTCTGATCCTGTTCCTTAGCCCACTCCGGGATGTTCTCCATGTCGACCATCTTATAGTCATCCCCCGCCTCCGCGGCTAATTCCGCACCGCTCTTTAAGCCGGATATGACAGGTTTGCTTCCGCTCGCCGACTCCTTCTCTATCCTCCCAATGTAGCCGCTGCTGAAACCAGCGTCGGAAATAAGCGTCCCTTGCGTTTTATCGAGCCAGATATAGGCAAATTTTGTGATAGAACCTGAACTTGGAACAAACACGAAGGCGATGTTATTTGAAGTGAACCACTGACCGCTGGTGCCATTTAATACTGCAGTACCGTCCTCCCAGACCCTGAGATCAAAATTGCCAATCTTTATAGCCCCCTCCTTCCAATGCGCATCGCTGCCTGTGATCCACCGCAGGTCACGGTAAGAATTCTCAGGCTCTTCAGGCGGGACCGGGGGGCAGAGTTCACACGGCGGAACATAGTCCGGCGGGAACTCCATCTCATTTGAGACGACCAGGCGCAACTGGGGGCCTATGCCGTCGATTGAACGAATGAGGCGCCCTGTTATGTTGTCGGCACTTCCCATAATATCGCGCCGCGTTTTCTGAGTGTGTTTTCCGCTATTGGGCCCTACAGGATCAGTACCACCCGTATGCGAAAGTTCCCAGGAGTTATAGGCCCATTCTTCTCCGCTCATTGAGTTTTCACCTATGTCTTCCAGACTGCTCGAGTAATTTTTTGCCGCATACTCAAACTCAGCCTCGGTCATCATACGATATGCCCTGCCTGTCTGATGGCTTAACTCGCAGGCGAATCTCATGGCGTCATACCAGGTCATGCTGACCATGCCACCCAAACTCTCGCCCATAACGGCCTCCCATAAAGCTGCCGTCACCTGGTTTTTTGCAATATGATAGCTGCTGACTGTCACGCCCGGCACAGGGTTTGTATCAGGCGGGCAGCTATTACCTTCGCACCCTAAAGTAAATGTGCCGCCAGGTATGTATATCATATCAAAGGAGACCCCGCCGACCTCTTCTGTGTAGTCCTCAGCAGGCGGTGGCTGGTTATCCAGAACAGGGGTACCGGAATTGCAAGAATTATCGAAATCACTGTCGGAATCGGCATCACCATCGGTATCATTATCGGTATCACCATCTGTGTCGCTGTCCACATTGCTTTGCCCGTTGGGGTCTTCTATATCGGAAATCTGCCCGCCACTGTCGCCGGAACATCCACATATGGCAATCGCTAACATTCCGGCAACCAAAAACAGTAATATTTTCTTCATTGGCTGTACCTCCTGCTATCCTGACAAAGTGAAATATTTTTGCATAATTATAGCGAAAAGGATGAAGGATGTCGAGCAACACCTTGCTCAAGAGATCCTTACTAAAGCAAATTTGTTGCTTAGCCCTGTAAAGGTTTTAAGTATAAACCTGAATATCTCTTTCTTCTTTCAACAGTGGCAAATTACATCAATCCAATATTGGCTTTTAGTTACTTTTATGGTAGTTGACATTGACCTATAACCCTAACTGAGGAGGATTTATGAGAATTTCTGCTCTGATATTGCTAATAATTGCGGCAGCCGGTTTCTCTTTTGCGCAGGACAGCGGAGGCAACCAAGAAAAAAAGCCCTATAACGGGGCAGCAATCATGCTTTTACTCGAAGAGCAACCAGAAGAAAACACCGATGCTGCATGCGCTGATGGCATTGATAATGACACAGATGGTTACACTGATTGTAATGACTTTGATTGCAATGGAACTACAATATGCAATCTGGGTCCTGAAAACACTGAAGCATATTGTTCAGATGGGCTGGACAATGATCAGGACAGTTATATTGACTGTCATGATTTCGACTGTGACGGGACCTCTGTTTGCATGGAAAATACCGAGGCTGCCTGTTCGGATGGGATTGATAATGACGTGGACGGGTTAACGGACTGTAATGACTCTGATTGTGAAGCTACTTCCATTTGCGGACCGAAACCCGAAAATACCAATGAAGCATGTTCAGATGGGCTGGATAACGACCAGGACGGTCACACGGATTGTGCGGATTGGGATTGTGATGCTACTGATATTTGCCCTAAACCTGAAAATACCAATAAAGCATGTTCGGATGGGCTGGACAATGATCAGGACAGTTATATTGACTGTCATGATTTCGACTGTGACGGGAC
>JAFGFM010000238.1 GCA_016931115.1 Deltaproteobacteria bacterium
CCGCTGAAAAACCGTTTGATCATGGCATCGGTTGTGGCCAGAGAAAATGCAGAAAGCAATGAAACGGGAAGCCAGAGCATTTATTATGTATCCTTTATTGACTGATGCTATTATCTGTCAGAATGAGGCAAATAAAAAACTTATTCTAAGTCTTCAGTTAAAAAGTGGAGTATTATAAATAGAAAATTAAAATATTGCATCATATTCGTATTTTAAACAACTTGACCTGATCATTTTAATTGACTACTTTATGGATAAAATGAAGTATCCTCTATGGAGATACTAGGAGGCTGTCCGAGAATTAAATCTTTGCCCCTTTTTGTCATTCCCGCGAAGGCGGGAATCCAGTTTTATCAGATAGTTATAGATTCCCGCCCCCGTATCAAGTGCGGGGCAGGCTCCAACCGCGGGAATGACGTCTGGGAGCTATTCTCGGACAGCCTCCTAGTCATAAGCGAGTTAAAAACCAAGGCGCTAAAGATCATAATCGATTGTCAGATGGTTCGGAGCATTTAAATTACATGGGCGAAATTCCGACTATAATGATATCTTCCTGGCTGGCGGAGGGATTATGTTTCTCATTTTTCAGGACATCGCCCCGCAATCGAAAATTAAAAAACACTGGATTCCGGCCATTGGCGCAGTCTTAGGTTTTGCCTTTGGATTGCTTGGCAAGAAATTGATCGGGTAGACAAAATCCGGCTCCTAACAATATATATTCAATCGACGAAAAAAACCGGGGCAATAAATGAAATACAGAAAATGGTATCTGACAATAATTGCAGCTTTAATATTATCCTCAGCACTAATCTACTCTTTTCAGATAATGATATTTCATAAGTCAGAAGACACCTTCTTTTATATGCTTCAGGATCTGTCATTTGTTCCGATACAGGTGCTTCTGGTAACATTATTTCTTGACCGGCTGATGAAGAAGCGGGAAAGAGAATCTTTCCTGAACAAACTGAATATGATAATCGGAGTGTTTTATAACGATATCGGCATGGATCTTATCAAAACATGCAATAGAGTGATTGAGGACAGGGAAGAGATAAAAAACAATCTGGCAATTACCGCAAAATGGACTGACAAGGATTTTCAAAATGCGAAAAAAAACATCAGGTTAACCCCAAAGCAATTGAACCTTGATCAGGAGAATCTTAATTCCATAAATTCGCTTCTTCTGAAAAAACAGAACGGTCTCCTTTCTCTGTTGGCCAATCCAAACCTTCTTGAGCACCAATCCTTTACAGACCTTCTCTGGGCTGTGTTCCATCTCTCCGATGAATTGTCTCACAGGGAGAACTTCAAAGATCTTCCTTCGACCGATTTGGATCACCTTAAGGTTGATGTGCACAGGGCCTATATGCTTGTAATTATGGAGTGGATTTCATATATGAAACATCTGAAAAAGGATTACCCTTATCTGTTTTCCGTCGCAGTCAGGAAAAACCCGTTCGATCCTGCGGCAAATATTGTTATTAAAAATAATGTGACTGATTCGGTTAATGCAACAACGGCTGCTTAAGGTAAAGATGAAAAAAATTAACTATTTCAGGAGGAATGATGTTTAAGGAACTCGAACTAAGCCCGAGACAACGCACGACCGTTGCCGCTGCGATGACGCTTGGCGCGGTGCTGGTGCTTGTGGTTGTTTTCAGCGCCATCGTGTGGGGACTTGCACATTTTGTGGGCGTTTTTCAGAATGTCCTGCTGCCGCCTGTTGTCGCAGGCATTCTGACAATGCTTCTGCGGCCTTATTACGGCTGGCTTGTTAAAATCTGCCGCGGCTACCGGTCCGCCGGTCTGGTCCTGTTTTTTCTTTCAGCTCTCATTCCATTGGGTATCTTTATCTGGTTCGCCGGAGTCTTTGCGGTTAATCAACTGATCAGCCTGTTTCAGGAACTGCCCTCCATGATAAATTCCATGTTCGAGACGGGTCGGTCGCACTGGCCTCAGGTAGCGGCCCTGCTGGAAAAATACGGGCTGATGTCAGGATTGGGCAGCCTGCTGGAAAATCCCGGAGAAATGGTAACAAAGGCCCTTCAGGCTTCAGGGCAGCGAATATCCCAGTCCATTGCTCAGATGTTTCAATCCGCTGCAGGCCTGTTCGCCTGGGCAGTGCTTCCGGTCTATCTTGCCTTTTTTCTCATGGCAAAGCCCTTTCAACCTCAACAGCTTGGCGAATTTATGCCGTTTCTGAAAAAGGAAACCAGAGAAGACGTTATCTATCTGCTTGATCAGTTTATCAACATCCTCCTTACGTTTTTTCGCGGCCAAATTATTATTGCAGTTGCGCAGGGCATACTGTACGCAATCGGTTTTGCTATTGTGGGGCTGCCTTATGGCATTGTAATCGGCATTATTCTGGGGTTGCTTAATATAATCCCGTATCTGGGAAGTATCGCGGGTCTTGGCGTCGCTCTGCCTCTTGCATATTTCAGCAATGAAGGGGGCGTTCTGCTGACAGTGTTGGTTCTGGCTGTGTTTTGTGTTGTACAGTTGATCGAAGGTTATCTCCTTACCCCTAAAATAATGGGCAAACGCACCGGCCTTCATCC
>JAFGFM010000239.1 GCA_016931115.1 Deltaproteobacteria bacterium
AATAAAATGGAAAGATTATGTATAAGATCTCTTGAATTAAAAGAATTAAAATCCTCACAACATAAATAAACTGACAACATAATTGGCGAATTTGGCAATGTTGCCAAAATCGCCAAATAGGAATTTGAAAAGTTATAACTTATTGAATTAAATAGTAATTACCCGGAAATATGCCTTCCCCAAATAGTCCTCCTTATATATACAACGCCAGGCGAATTTGCCTGCCATTAAACCAGCCAACCACATCTGTGTTAAAAAAATTTAATAGTTCAAATTGTGTGATGGCGTTTTTGTGAAGTTGGTTTTACTGATACAGAACTGAAGTTTTAATATCATAACATTTGAAAGATAAAAGATATGATTTTAAAAAATTACTTGATTTACTTATTTACCTGTGTCATTAAAAACCCCAAATTGGTGATTGTTGTTTAATGACATGCCTCAATCATCTGTTTTTTCTCCACCACTTAAATAGGCATGTTGTTATTTCATGTTTCATGTTCTCAACTTGTTGAATTGTTGAAGTTTGTTGTTGCTGTTTTAAGACATATATCAAGATTACGCGGTAATCTCTGGTTTAGATATTGATTCTGTTTTAAATATTTTGTCTATTGAATCAGCTGTAATTTGTTTTTATTATGATTCAATATTTTCAATAATGCAGTGTTGACGTTAATCAATCCGCATTCATTTCAGCAGATCAAGGATTTCTACCAGAACTTTTGTTATCGCTATAAGCAGTTTCAGAAAAGGTTTTAGAATGGTTCAGATGTGTCATTGAGCCATTTATTGATATGACGTTATTTATTGTCAGCCTTGTAAGCAACATTTTAGAAATGACGAATCAATAAGGAGAGCCTATGCCTGTTACAGCCTGTAAAGAATGTACCTGCGAAACATCCGAGGAACAATTAACTGCACAATTTTTGGATATCTTAAAAGGATATCCGGTAGAACCTGGATCACTCATCCCTCTTCTACAGACAGCCCAGAGGATGCTGGGTTACCTTCCTGAAAAGGTGCTTAAACAAATAGCCCTAAAACTGGACAAACCCTACAGCGAAGTGGCCGGCGTTGTCAGTTTTTACTCCTTTTTTTCAACCACTCCCAAGGGTAAACACCTGGTTCGCGTTTGTCTGGGTACCTCCTGTTATGTCAGGGGTGGAAAGGAGGTGCTGGAGGCCTGCAAAAAACAATTGAACATAGACGTGGGACAGACAACCGAAGACAGGTTGTTTTCACTTGATGTTGGCCGCTGTTTTGGCGCCTGCGGGCTGGCCCCGGTTATGCTGGTGGATGATAATGTTCACAAAAGGGTAAAACCATCAAAAATAGGCGAGATATTCTCGCTATATAAAGAACAGGTCAGCGAGAAAAAATAATCTTTATTTGGGCAAGGAGTCAAAAGTGCAAAATAGTACATTTTTCAAAATCAATAAGCCTGAAGACATTAATGCTATCAGAGAAACCATGTCTAAACGAATGGAGATGCGAAACAGAAAAGGCCCCAGAAAAGCCCCTGATATAAATGGTAATTTTGATTTGATGCTTTGTATGGGTACGAGCTGTATCTCATCCGGGGCAAAAGAAGTTCTTGCAGAACTTAAAGTGGTCATAAATAAATATAAACTGGATGAGAAGGTTAAAATTACCTGTACCAATTGTTCTCAAATTTCGCTTCCTGAAGAAAGGGACAAGGCCGAAGTGTTTGAGACCGGGTGTAACGGGTTCTGCGCCTCCGGTCCGATTATGACAGTCTACCCTGGTGGTTATTTTTATCAGAAATTAAGGCCTGAAGATGCTGAGACGATAGTGAGGGAGCATTTGGTTGGTGGAAAACCGGTCGAATCTCTAATGTATAAAGATGCCAAGAACGGAAAGGCTCTCCCTATATTAAGTGACATACCTTTTTTTGCTAAACAGCATTTGATAGTTTTACGTAATAAAGGCTTAATCGCTGCAGAAAGCATCGCGGAATATATCGGGACAGGCGGCTACTCAGCCCTTTGCAAGTCCCTGACTAAAATGACCCCTGACGAAATAATTAAAGAGGTAAAGGACTCAGGCCTTCGTGGCAGAGGTGGTGGAGGTTTTCCAACAGGTGTGAAATGGGAGCTATGCAGAAAATCACCGGGAAATAAAAAATATATCATATGCAATGCTGATGAGGGTGATCCGGGTGCCTTCATGGATCGCAGTCTGCTTGAATCCGATCCCCATGCAGTTATTGAGGGCATGATTATCGGTGGCTTTGCAATTGGCGCAGATGAGGGATATATATATTGCCGCGCCGAATACCCCCTTGCCTTAAAAAGAGTTGAAAAGGCAATAGATGCATGCCGGTCTGTTGGATTACTAGGTAAAAATATACTTGGCACTGACTTTTCATTTGATATACGCATATCTCAGGGTTCCGGGGCCTTTGTGTGCGGTGAGGAGACAGCCCTTATGCGTTCCATAGAGGGGAAAAGGGGTGAACCCCGTCCCCGTCCGCCATTTCCAGCGCAGTCCGGATTATGGGAAAAACCAACCGCATTAAATAATGTGGAAACATTTGGGTCCATATCCTACATAATAAGAGAAGGGGCAAAGGCATTCCGCTCTGTTGGCATTGACACATCTCCTGGCACAAAGATATTTGCATTAACCGGAAACCTTCAGAATATAGGCCTTATTGAGGTGCCCATTGGCACAACTCTGGGGGAGGTAATATATGATATAGGCGGAGGCATACCAGAAGGAAGGGAATTTAAGGCTGCTCAGCTTGGCGGCCCATCCGGTGGCTGTATCCCCAGGAAAAATCTAAGTGTGCCCCTGGATTATGAATCTCTTAAAAATCTTGGCGCTATCATGGGTTCAGGCGGCCTGGTTGTTATGAATGATAACACCTGCATGGTGGATGTGGCCAGGTTTTTTCTGGAATTCACCCAGGAAGAGTCATGCGGCAAGTGTGTGCCATGCCGTGTGGGCACAAAACGCATGCTTGAAATACTTGAGAGAATCTGCAGAGGAGAAGGGGTTGAAGGTGATGTTGAAAGGCTTATTCACCTTGGAGAACAGATAAAAGAGACCTCTCTTTGCGGCCTGGGTCAGACTGCCCCGAACCCGGTGCTTTCTACAATACGCCATTTCCGCCATGAATATGATGATCACATTCAGCTTAAACACTGTGAAGCGGGTGTCTGTCCAAAACTGGTACGCGCCCCATGTCAGAGCGGCTGCCCTGCGCATGTTGATGTCCCGGGGTTTGTCTCGCTTGTCGGTGAAAAAAGATATGCCGAGGCGCTTAAACTTCACCGTGAACGCAACCCGTTCGCAGCTGTGTGTGCGCGCGTCTGCTTTCATACCTGTGAAGACAAGTGCCGCCGCCAGTCCCTTGACGCCTCGGTGGCTATTCGCGGCGTAAAGAGATTTATGGTTGATCAGGAGATAACCATACAGGTCCCTGAAGTTGTTGAAAACGATAAGAACGCAAAAATAAAGATTGCTATAATAGGCGCAGGCCCTTCAGGTTTATCATGTGCCTATTTTCTGGCAAGGATGGGTTACAAGCCTACTGTCTATGAAAGCGAGGCACGACCGGGCGGAATGCTTGTGCAGACCATCCCTGCATATCGGCTTCCAAGGGAAACTATTGCCCGTGAGATACGCATGATAGAACATATGGGGGTTGAAATTATTACTCAGAAAAAACTGGGCCGTGATTTTACCCTTGAGAGCCTCAAAAAAGATGGATATGAGGCCATCTTTATCGGTATTGGAAACCCTGATGGCATTAAACCTGTTATGCCTGGCTCTGATGCTAAAGGTGTTGATGAAGCTGTGGCATTCTTAAGAGAATATAATATCAGGGGTTCTGTTAAATGCGGAAACAGGGTGGTGGTAGTAGGCGGTGGAAATGCCGCAATTGATGCAGCTAGAACTGCCCGTCGCCTTGGGGCTGATGTAACAGTTATTTATCGCAGAACAGTTGAACAGATGCCAGCTTATGCTGAAGAAATTGAGGAGGCAAGGCAGGAGGGTGTTGTTATACGCGGCCTTATCAATCCAGTGGAGATAGAGATAAAGAATAATAAGGTTATGGGTGCGCGCTGTGTTGAAATGACCCTCGGTGATTTTGATCACAGCGGAAGAAGAAAGGCCGAAACAAGCAAGGAAACATTTGTTATTGAGGCTGATCAGGTAATATTTGCAATCGGGCAGACCACAGACCTGAAAAATGTACTTGCAGGCACAGATATCGCCGTTATAGGAGATTCCCGTATTAAAACCGATGCGCTTACAGGGCAGACATCTGTGCCATGGATATTTGCGGGAGGTGATCTCGCGAGCGGCCCTGCCTCTGTTATCTGGGCGATTTCAGCTGGTGAAAGGGCTGCATACGGCATAGACATCTATCTTACCGGTGAAGATCATGCCTTCTGGAGAGAAGAGAAAAAAGTCGTTACCAGTTATGACCCAAGCTCTGATCCTCTGCCTTACAATAGGGAAAAACTTCCGCTCCTTGCCGTGGAACGACGTCAGAATAATTTTGATGAGGTTGAACAACCGTGGGTCGAGGCTGAAGCGGTCAGGCAGGCAAAACGCTGTCTGCGCTGCGATTATGGTAAATGATGATTTGATAAAGAAAACAGGAGATAAATATGGTTAACGTCACTATAAATAATGCAGCAGTCTCAGTTGAGGATGGCTTAAGTGTTCTGGAAGCGGCAAAAAAAATCGGTATAAAAATACCAACATTATGTCATCTGGAGGGACGCCCTGCACAGGGAGCATGCAGGGTCTGCCTGGTAGAGATAGAGGGTGCAAGAAGTCTGGCAGCCTCATGCGCTACCCCGGTTACTGAAGGCATGAAAATATTTACAAACACAAAAAAGGTAAGGGAGGCAAGAAAAACTGTTGTTGAACTCATGCTTTCGGAACATGGAGGTGACTGCCCAACCTGTAACCGCAATGAGGACTGTGAACTTCAGGCAATAGCCCGTGAAATGGGTATTGAAATGGTAACATATAAGGGCGAGTCAGCGAAAAGTTTTATTGATGACAGTACACCTGCACTTGTTCGTGATAATTCAAAGTGCATCAAATGCAGAAGATGCGTAACAGTATGCAATGAGATACAGTCAGTTGGCGCCCTTTTCCCACAGGGAAGAGGCTTTGATACTGTTATAGGCCCGGCATTTGCCTTAAACCTTGATGGTGTGGTCTGCGTTCAGTGCGGCCAGTGCGCGGCAATTTGTCCGGTAGGGGCAATCAGTGAAAAGGATGATATAAAAAATGTATGGGCCGCACTTGATGATCCATCTAAACATGTTGTTGTGCAGACAGCACCTGCAATCAGGGCCGCACTTGGAGAGGAATTCGGGTATGAGCCGGGAACACTTGTAACCGGTAAAATGGTAAGCGCACTAAGGCGACTGGGTTTTAACGGTGTTTTTGATACCAATTTTACTGCTGATCTCACCATAATGGAGGAGGGAACTGAACTTTTAACACGCCTTAAAACAGCGCTGGTGGATAAGAAAAAGGTTGCACTCCCCATGTTTACGAGCTGTTCACCGGGATGGATTAAATTTGCTGAATATTATTTTCCTGAGTATCTGCCAAACCTGTCCACATGCAAATCACCTCAGCAGATGTTCGGCGCTGTTGCCAAGACCTATTACGCATCTAAAATAGGCAAAAAGGCCGAGGATATTATTGTTGTATCGGTCATGCCATGTACAGCTAAAAAGTTTGAAGCAAAAAGGCCGGAGATGAACGCAAGCGGTGTTACAGATGTTGATTTTGTGCTTACCACGAGGGAGCTGGCCAGGATGATAAAGCAGGCGGGTATCCAGTTTACAACACTTCCAGATGAAAAGATGGATTCACCCATAGGGTTAAGCTCAGGGGCAGCAGATATATTTGCTAATACGGGCGGTGTTATGGAGGCGGCACTTAGAACAGTGTGGGAGATAATTACAGGTAAAGAGCTACCCATGGATAAGCTTCATGTTACCCCGGTCGAAGGTCTTAAAGAGATCAAGGATGCTGCTATTACAATCACAGGAACTGTTAAGGAATGGTCTTTTCTTGAGGGTGTTGAATTAAAGGTTGCTGTAGCCCACGGGTTGGGAAACGCGAGAAAGGTGTTAAATGCCTTGAAAAACGGGCAAGCATCATATCACTTTGTTGAAATCATGGCCTGCCCTGGTGGCTGTATCGGTGGAGGTGGCCAGCCGAGATTTACAGATAACTCTGTCAGGGAAAAGAGGATAGCGGCTATCTACAAGGAAGATGAAGGAAAAGAGGTCCGAAAGTCACACGAAAACCCGGAAATAAAACAGATATACGAGGAGTTTTTAAAGAAGCCTCTTGGTGAAAAATCTCATCACCTGCTTCATACAAAATACAAGGAGCGGGAAAAGGTGTAACGCAGTATTAGATCGAAAGCGCACTTCAAATTATCAATTGATAAGTAATGTGATAATTGGGGTGTGCCTGCTGTAATGGCCAATGGTAACTATTTTTGCCATAAATTAATAAAACAGGGGCGAATAATTATTCGCCCCTACTTTTTTTATATTATGGCGTAACACATTCATAAGAAACAGCATTTTCAGCAGGCCCGCCTTTATACTTCGGATATTCCGGGTAAGAACACATGGGCAGGCTTTTGTTTCCTCCGGTAACTGTTACAGACCTGGGTGGCGCTATCCCTTTTTCTACCCAGTCGATAAGCAGATTAAACCGGCTAAAGGTTGTTGGTATTGGTTCAACAGGCATGGATTTAAAATCTCCATTAACAGGATAATTCCTGCCCATAAGACCGTGGTCTGCCTGCGGTAGTACAAAAAACCTGGCAAATTCATCAACATTTTTTCTGCCCATTTTGTCAATTACTGACTGGTAGTAGTCCAGCTGCGCTCCGGGGGATGCAAGCGTGTCGTTTGTTCCTATGGCAACAATCATCTTGCCTCCTCGTTTATGGAATGCGCTCAGGTTAGGATCGGTGGAATCCAGGATGGCTGAAAGCGCCTTTCTTCTTGCATTCAATTTACCGCCCTCAACATAGTCCAGGGGGTTCGCCTTTAAATCCTGCATAAGAAATCCGGTCACCCCCAGCACTCCCATATGACTGTGCACTGGGGTGTTTTCATCTGCGCCTTCCTGGCCCTTGAATCTCTCCGGCACAATTAAACCGCTTCCTGATGGGTCAGTGTTTGGTACCCACATACCAAAGGTTTTAACATCATTTGCCAGTGGAGTAGCAAATTTATACCTGCTGTAAACAAAGTTAAGTGTTTCAATCTGACCCTCTGTAAGGCATGCACTGGCGCTTGTGTCAGAAGGATTTGGATCTTTATTATCCGGGCATCTTTTTTCTTTCCACGGGTTTCGTCCGGATTCTCCCTGCTTGACATCAAATATTGTCCGGCAGGCCATGTAATTGTTGATGATTCCATCAGTGATCCCATCGAGCCTGTCACATTGACGTATGAATTCACCTGCAATGGCATTTGTCTTGGCAGGAGTAACCCAGTTTTTAAAAGGCTTTTCCTGTATTCTGATAAGCTCTGGCGCAAGCATGAGCGTAGAAAAATTTACAATAGGGACACTGGCTGCGATCCCGCTATAGTCCTCAGGATATCTCTGTGCCACAGTGAGGGCTTCCCTTCCTCCCTGAGACCCTCCAAAAAAATAATTGTATTTAGGCCTTTCACCATATGCCCTTTCAATCAGCACCATGGCTGCATCATGGGTCTTTTTCAATTGCATATAGCCAAGGTTTTTTATCCCCTC
>JAFGFM010000240.1 GCA_016931115.1 Deltaproteobacteria bacterium
ATATTTTAAATATTTTATTGTCTGACAATCACTTACCAATCTTGCGCCTAACTTACAAACTTAAGGGCTTTCTGCGGGCATATGGCCACACAGGCCGGTTCGCTCTTATTATTATATGGAGCATTGGTACAGAGGTCGCATTTTGATGCCTTTCCATTTGCAGAATCCCATACCAGGCGTCTTGGAGTAAAAGGACAGGATTCAAAGCATGTCTTGCAGCCGATGCATTTTTCTTTATCTATTACCCTGGCATTGCCGTTTTTAGTATCGATATGACATGCCCCGGTAGGACAGTTCTCAACACATTTCGGGTCATCACATTGCTGACAAGTAAAGCCCATGATGTCATTCGGGAAATCATCAAACACATATCTGCTGATCTGTATTCTTGATGTTGACATGTTCACGCTGCCTTCATGGGCCAGTGAGCAGGCAATCATACAGCTTAAGCATCCTGAGCACAGTTTGCTATCATGTTCCACATGTCCCTTTGCCTTTGGAATGACATTGGATGATTTCTCTTCAGCCGCCATCAATTCTGTTGCATGGTATGTGGTAACTAAACCGCCTGCAACAAATGAACTTCCTGTAATAAGAAACTCACGTCTTGACAACTTATCATCTCGAACACCTTTTTTCTTATCATCTTTTTTTCCCATACAAACATGACCTCCGGTTTTCTATTTTAAGAATAGATTAGTAATAAAAAAAATTTTAAGCGGGGGCATTTGTAATGCCCCCGCCAACTTGAGATAGGGAGTACTGGAGGTACTGCCCTAAAAAAAAGGAATTAATGCATCAGGAAATCATGCACCAAGCTTTCCTTTCTTTTCCATTGTGTCAGCTACATATTTCATCCCGTAGCCTTCAAGCGTTTTCCTGGTTGGCCAACCGTTTTCCTTGTCCCATCCTTCCAGTTTGTAGAAATGGGTTTTGAAGTCTTCAACACCCTGCCTGTCCAGGTACATATCAGGGGCCTCATCAGTGCGCCATTTGCCCTCTTCATAGATTGGAACTCCTCCAAAGAATGTCATACAACCCGCACCGGGCCTGTACATAAAAGGGGCAAATACCTCGGTACTTCTGCTTCTTCCGTGCATTACCCTGATCGCACGTTCCATAGTCCAGATCTTCTGACCGACACGCATGGTATCCTCAAAAGAATCGTTCCTGCCTGTAACTGCCTTATAGTATTTCATCTCAATTTCAGGTGTAATGTCCATTATTGATGGGAGGAACATCTCACAGAAGGCCATGGATTCATTCCAGAATGAGGCGTAATAACGGGTAAAGGCCACCTCTTTTGCCTTGTGTTCCGAATAGAGCCCGGTCTTCCATGCCTCTTTACCCTTCCACGCGTAATTGAACATGAATATATCATCGGTGTAGGGAATAGTCTTTTTTGACAGGGCTTCAAGCTTTTTCTCGATCGGGGTTCCATCCTGTGATGGGCCTACTGCACCAACCAGTCCGTGCCAGCTTGGATCACCCGCTCCGAGCAGGTAATTATATGCCCATTCCGCGGTAGGGAGTGTCCAGTGACCGACGGCACCCCATGCCGGCATACGTAGTGCGCCATTCTCCAGATCTTCTTCCAGCCGTCCCCATTTTTCTGCGGCATGAAATGCACCTTCTGCCAGGGCATCACCGATACCGACACGCCTCGAAACCGCATCCAGAAAGGCCTTTCGAAACTGGAGACTTCCCCATTCTTCCATAGGCAGAGGCGCTGAATCAATCTTCCTGCCCGGTCCAAGTTCGCCGATCTCGTAAAGATATTTTATATACCAGCCAATGCCTGTTTCGACAGGCACCTGTTTATTGAAGAATTCAGGCGCCCCTGGAATGTCAGACAGAAAAAGACCGACAAAATGAGCTCCCCAGCCGCTGGCCCCGTATCTCATCAGAGCCTCGGCCGCCAAATCCTGTTCCCTGGGTTCTGCAGTCTCCAGCCAGAACTGATCAACGCACATGGTTTCGCCGCCGTAGAAGCTGTTTCTGCGTCGGTCAGCCCTCAGACATGGGTTGCAAGATGCTGAACCGGGTTTGGCCGGGCCGAAAGATCCGGTTGTAATGTTGCCATTGGTCATATGCCAGAGTCTTGCATCCATAACACCTTTTGCATCAGCCATTTTAATGCTTTGTGTACCGATCACACTGATAGCCTTTAGTTTCTTTGCCCCGAATACCGCTCCGTGGCCGCCGACGCGTCCGCTGACCCCGCTGCCTGTTATCAGCGCCGCCAATCTTGACCTTGCCTCTCCCACAGGGCCAATACACAGGATCTGAGGTATGCCAGTGGAATAGGATTTATCGATCTCCATCCACTCTTCGCCGTATCTGGTTCTTCCTCCCACCATTGCGGCTATTCGCTTCTGGGTCTCCCATGTATCTGTGCCCCATAGCTCTGAGGCGTCCTCTATCCTGATCTGATCGTTTATAATATTTATCCATACGGGGCTGTCGGCCATGCCTTCAACAACAATACCGTCCCATCCTGCAAGCTTAAGCATGGTTGCAAAACGTCCGCCGAAATTACCGCGGCAGAATTCGCTGGTCGGAAATGTCTCAGGAGATAAGCCGCATATACTGGTTCTTCCGGCACCCGGAACTCCTGTGGCTGCTAGAGTACCGGCCATAATAGGAAGGACATGGTGCGGATCAAATGGGTCTTTAAGATCCCACTCCCCCGGTTCTACGGCAAGGTCCCAGAAAATGGCTGCGCCAATGCCATATCCTCCGCCGAATTCTTTATATTTTTCAGTATCGATAGTGCTGATTTCTTTAGTCGTAAGATTTACCCGTGCTATCTTTCCTGTGAATCCATTAGCCATTTTGTTTCTCCTTTCCTATGATTTAGGTGCCGGCTTTTTTTTGGCAGGGCCAGATGGAAGTTTCGGATCAGGAGGCGCCATATCAACATCATATCCTTTGATGTCCTCCTGAGTCGGAGCAGTTTTTACCAGTTTCAGGGCCTTGGCCGGACATATTGTCACACATGCCGGTTCTCCATCGGGTCCTCCTTTTTTGCTCCAGTAAGGCGCATCAATACACAGGTCGCACTTGGTTGATTTTTTGATAATCGGATTCCACACGGTCCGGTGAGGTCTCTGGGGACACATCTGGATACATTTCTTACAGCCAATGCATTTGTCCTGATCGATCACACGGATATTTCCGTTTTCTGTATCTATATGGGCGGCCCCTGTAGGACAGTTTTCAACACAAAGAGGTGTAACACACTGCCTGCAAAGGGCCATTACTATATCATTGGGATAGGTCGTAAATGAGGGGGCATCCCTTATAATCTGAATCCGCGACAATGCCGGGTTTGCCTCTCCATAATGGGCCGCAGAGCATGCAAACATACAGCTCTGACACCCCCAGCAAACCCTGCTGTCGTAAACAATATATGCTTCTGATTTGGGATAAGAATTTTTTGAAGAGGTTTTGGCTGCAACCGGAGTGCCAGCAGCTATCGCCCCTGCTGCAAGTGCAGCACCGCTTCCGACCAGGAACTCACGCCTGTTTAATTTCTTTTTCCTGCCTTCGGGTTTTTCGAATTCAGCCATTAACCATTCTCCTTTCACTTGAATATTGGAAATCTGGTTTCTGAGATCAATAGGGTCTCTTTAAAAGACTACCTTATGTCATTTTCGATATAATTTATTTCATAAAAAAACGAAAATGTCAGATTCCTTTTTCGTTACAATCACCCTTATATCGATTCCGATATAAGAGTCAATAAAAAAATTAAACATTGTGAAAACCGGCCAAATAAAGCGTTTTTGATACTTTTAAGTTCGAAATACCTTTTTTAATTGTGTTTTTATTAATATAACAGCCATTTCATGGTTATGAAAACATCCTTAGAAAATACACTATATATCATTTCTGATATAATTTAATTGACAATAAAATAGAGATTCATTTATGAATGTCCTTTTTTCTCGCCAGACAAAAAATAATCATATTGGTTAAGATCATAAATATAGATTTAATATAAAAGGAGTATATAAATGAAAGAATATAAAATGCTAATAAACGGGAGACTTGTTAATGCAGTCGCGGGAAAGACTTACCCTGTAATCAATCCTGCTACTGAAGAAATGGTAACCGACCTGCCTCTGGGAGGATTAGAAGAGGTTAATATTGCAGTACAAGCCGCTAAATCGGCCTTTCCCATATGGTCAAAAATTCCCACATCCGAAAGATGCAGGCTTGTAAAGGAAATTGCCATGGGTATAAGGGAAAATGCAGACGAACTTGCAAAACTTGATACCCTTGATCATGGGACTCCTGTAAAAATGGCTTTTCACATGGCAATGGCCTCTGCTTCATGTCTTGATTTTGCAGCCGATACAGCAAGGACAATGATGAGTGAAATGATCCCCGCATCAGCCAACACCTTAACCTATACAAAAAAAGAGGCTGTTGGTGTTGTTGCGCTTATAACGCCCTGGAACGCACCCCTGATGATGATCTGTGATAAACTCGGCGGAATCCTGGCAACAGGAAACACCTGCGTTGTAAAGCCGCCAAGTATTGATTCGCTTGAAGCCCTGAAGCTTGCTGAAATAATATCCAAAGTGAACCTGCCTCCCGGAACTGTAAATATTATAACCGGACCAGGCGGATTAGTTGGCAATGCCCTTTCATCGCATCCAGATGTCAACATGGTGGCCTTTACCGGGAGTTGTGAAACCGGTAAGGTGATCTTTGAAAATGCAAGCAGGACAGTAAAGAAGATCGGCATGGAACTTGGAGGTAAGAACCCCTACATTGTGCTTAAAGATGCTGACCTCGATGTAGCAATATCGAAGATAGTTATGTCACAGTATATTAATACCGGTATGATATGTGCTGCACCCGGAAGGATATATGTTCACGAGTCTATTCATGATGAATTCGTAAAAAGATTTGTAGAAAGGGCCAAAACAATAACAGCAGGTGACCCAAATGATGAAAAGACATTCATGGGGCCTCTTGTTAGCGCTGAACACAGGGACAAGGTAGAAGCACTGATAAAGTCAGGCATAGATGAAGGGGCAACCCTTCTGCTTGGCGGAAAAAGACCAACTGAGCCCCCGCTAAATAGGGGTTATTATGTATTGCCAACTGTATTCAGCAATGTTACATCGGAGATGATGATATACAGTGAAGAGATATTCGGGCCAGTCGCCTGTATTGTAAAATTTTCATCTGAAGAGGAGGTAATCAGGGCGGCAAATGATAATCTCTTTGGCCTATGTGCCGCAGTGTTCACCAAAGACACAGCTAAAGGTATCAGGTTCGCAAATGAGCTTCAGGCCGGAACTGTATGGATCAATGAGGGCTTAACCGCATCAACAGACCTCCCTTGGGGCGGGTACAAGGAAAGCGGATTCGGGAAGGTAAGCGGGGTAAAGGGTGTTCATGAATTCACACAGGAAAAGCTTGTGTGGGTTGATTTGTATGGCGGAAATATGCAACCATTGAAATGAACAATTAATTAAGGAGATAAACCAATGTATGGCTGGATGGGCAGGATCCTTTATGTTAATCTCACTGATTCTCAGATAAAGATTATAGACTCAAGACCATATGTTGAAAAATATCTGGGTGGCCGTGGTCTTGGCCTGGCCCTGTACCTGGAAAACGTCAAGCCGGAGACAAAAGCCTTTGACCCGGAGAACTGTCTTATCTTCTCAGTAGGGCCTGTTGTGGCCACAAGGGCACAGGGCGCTACCATGACCTCTGTAGTCGGCAAATCACCGGCTACAGTGCCTGAAGGTTACTGTTACGGCAACCTGACGGGCTATGTAGGGCCTGAATTCAAAAAGGCCGGATATGATGGGCTTTTAATTACCGGACGCGCAGAACACCCTGTCTACCTGCTTATAGAGGATGACAGGGTCGGGATAAAAGATGCTTCATCCATGTGGGGATTAAACGGTTACAGGACCGGCGAACTGCTGCAACAGGCACATGGTAAAAATACACGATGGATTGTTATAGGTGCAGCAGGGGAAAACCTGATAAAAACGGCCCTCGCCCTTGCGGTTCATGATTGTACTGTATCTGCCGGTTTCGGCGCTGTAATGGGTTCAAAGAATCTGAAGGGCATAGCCATCCTTGGAAGCGGTAAAGTAGAGGTGGCTAATCCCAAGACATTGACATCCCTGAACCGGTATACCTTTAAAATAAGCAAACGCATACGGTTGACACATGCCCCGCATATTGAAGGCACCAAATACGCAGACGAACTTGAAGTAATAGGCAAGGGAGGCTGCTACATGTGCGGCCTGGAATGCGTGGCCGGCATATACCGCTATGGTAAAAAATATGTTGGGCACCGCAAGTGCGAATCGGTTGAATATTATCTCCCGTGGGCATATGGCAAGGAAAAGGAACCTATAGAAACGCTGTTCTATGCCCCGGTAAAGGCAAATGATTATGGTTTTGATTCATGGGAGATGAACAGCATCTGTGACTGGCTCTATGACTGTTACAAGGCCGGGGCGCTTACGGATGAGGAGTCAGGGCTGCCGCTCTCAGAACTGGGCACAGGCATTTTTCTTGATAAACTCATGGATGCCATTGCCCACAGAAAGGGTATTGGTAAAATGCTGGCTGAAGGGCTATATAGAGGAAGTGAGAAGGCGCCTCCCAGGGCAAAGGCCCTGTTGCGCCGAAGTGTAGCCCCTATCGGCCAGAACGATATCTTTTCTCCAAGGGCCTATCCTATAATGGCGCTATTCTATCCCCTGGAGCCCAGGGTGCATCATATAAATTATCATGATATCGCATTTGTGCATATCCCGTGGTCTCATGAGCAGCGCAAACCAGGCTCAACAGGCGTAAACAATGCCTTGATACGCCGGATAGCAAAAGAGATATGGAACAGCGAGGCTGCTGCCGATTTTTCCGGCTACGAAGGCCAGGCCATGGCCGCAAAAACTATCCAGAACCGCACCTATATAAAGGAGAGCCTCGGCCTCTGTGACTGGGCATACCCGATTTCATATTCGTTCGGCACCCCTGACCGCTTTGGAGACCCGGAACTGGAGGCAAAACTTTTTTCCGCCATCACAGGTGTTAATAGTGATGTGCTTGAAGAAATAGGCGAGCGTATATATAACATGCAAAGGCTTATCCTGTTACGCGAGGGACGCAGGACACCGGAAGCAGATTATCCAATGCCACACAACTTCACAGAACCCCTTGAAAGCCCGGCACACACCGGAATTCTGGTGCCGGGTCCGGGGGACAGTGTCGTAGATACAAGAGGAAAAGTTCTGGACCGTGAAAAATACATGGCAATGCTTAAGGAATTTTACAGGCTCCGGGGATGGGATGAGGAAACAGGCCTTCCGCTCAGGGAGACCCTGGAAAGGCTTGGCATCTCCGATTTTTCACCTGACTGAGTGAAATAAAACCCGGTATTGTCGGTCTCTAAAAAAGCTGAGTCTCACACAAAGACACAAAGTCGCAAAGATAAATATATAAAATGAAACTGTTTTTCTTTGTGTTCTTTGCGGCTTTGCGTGATAACTTACCTTTTAATAATATTGTCAATATTGGATATATACTCTGTGAAAAAAGTAATTTATATCCCTTTGCCCTGCGCCTTGCGCCTTGCGCCTTGCGCCCTGCGCCTCTTTCCCCTACATAACAATACTTACTGTCTTGACCTCAGTATGATAATCAATGGCAGACTTGCCATTTTCTCTTCCTATACCTGACTGCTTAAAACCTCCAAAGGGAAGGTTTGGATCAGGAGGCAGGGTTGCACCGTTTATGGTTATCATGCCCGCGTTAACCGCTGCAGCAGTCTTGATCGCATTATTCAGGTCCTTTGTCCAGATATTGGCAGCAAGACCATAGTTGGTGTCATTGGCCTCCGTGATAAGATCTTCAAGGTCATTAAAAGGAGTGGCTATAAGTACAGGCCCGAATATCTCTTCTCTGTAGATCGCAGCCTTCTTGTCAACATCCACAAATATGGTTGGTTTAACAAAATTGCCAGGCCTGTCTATGCCTTTACCGCCTGTGACCAGCCTTGCTCCTGAATCAATGCCCTTCTGCATATACTGGAGTACTTTTGCTTTCTGTGATGCATTTATAAGCGGCCCCATCTCATTCTCAGGGTCCATTCCAGGGCCTATCTTCATGGTTTCAGCCCTGTGCTGGATTGCGCTTACTACTTCATCAAATCGCTTTTTCTGGATAAAGAGCCTTGAACCTGCAACACAAATCTGGCCGCAGTTCATAAAGACACATAATGATGCCTCAAAGGGGGCTGATTTCATATCCGCATCATCAAATATGATGCTCGGCGATTTGCCGCCAAGTTCAAGGGAGATGCGTGTAAGGTTCTCCATTGCGGCCTTTGCTATGCTTTTACCCACTTCGGTTGAACCGGTAAATGTGATCTTGTTTATTCGCGGGTCTGATACGAGCCTTGATCCTGCTACCCCGCCCGGCCCCTGTATAAGGTTTACTACACCATCAGGAACTCCAGCCTCCTGTAGCAGTTCCATAAGTCTGCCTGCTATAAGAGGTGTATCCGAGGCAGGTTTAATAACCATTGTGCACCCGGTGGCAATGGCAGGGGCTACCTTGCTCACAAACATGGGCATGGGCGCATTCCATGGAATAACCGCAGCAACAACACCCACAGGCTGACGCAGGGTATATGAAAAAACCTGGTCAACATGGGGTAAAAGGGTCATTGGTGTTAATGTTTCACCTGAGATCTTGGTTGCAAGACCCGCATAATATTTTGCAAAATTAATACCCATCATACAGTGCCCCGGATCTGTAGCCGGTCTACCCAGATCCAGACACTCAATCTGGCAAAGCTCTTCACGATTTTTATCAATAAGATCAGCAAACCTGAGAAGTATATCCTGGCGTTCAGCACCGGTAATCTTTTTCCATGGTGAGTTGTCAAATGCCCTGCGTGCCGCTGTTACAGCCATATCAACATCAGCAATTCCGCTTTTTGATGCATGGGCAACAACCTCATTTGTTGCAGGGTCTTTCTTTTCAAAGGTTTCACCACTCACAGCGCTCTGCCATTTCCCTCCAATACAGTTTTTCAACTCCTTTGAAAGATACTCTTTTACATTCGGTAATAAATTATATTCTGCTACTGATAAATATTTCGCTGTCATCTCTCTTCTCCTCCATTTTCATTATTTTTTATTTGTTTTCATAAAAACATATTGCAGGCTTTTAGTATCCAGCAGGGGCAGGCCTTCCCTCTAAGATATAAACGGCTTTGCATATGGGTTTTTTGATATATACCATATATCATTTCCGATACAACAAGTAATTTTTTTTTGTAAAATAAAAATATTATGTTATAACCCACAGACTGAGCGAAAAGCAGAAAGGAAAATAATAATAAATGACTGAAGACGGTATAAAGAAAATCCGCACCACCACATGGTCCGGAGGGCCAGGGTGCCACGGCGGATGCGGTGTTATAGCCCATATAAAGGATAATAAGCTTGTAAAGATAGAAGGTGACCCTGATCACCCCATGAACAGAGGCAGGCTCTGCTCCAGGTGCCTTGCCATGACACAGATTGTGCATCACCCGGACAGACTTACAAAACCCCTTAAACGTATTGGCAAGAGGGGAGAAAACAAATGGCAGGAGATATCCTGGGATGAGGCATTTGATTACATTGAAGAAAAGATGAACAAAATCAAGGCGGAGTATGGCCCTGAAAGCATGACATTTTCAATGGGTACAGGCCGCGATGTGGGGGCCTGGATATGCATGCTTGCATATGCGTTCGGAAGCCCCAATGTCTCATTTGCCATGAGCGGAAACGGCTGCTACTCCCCAAGAATCGCTGCAACAGAGATAGTTTTAGGTGATTACTGTGTTTTTGACGGCGGTCAGTGGCTGCCAAAGGGCCATAACGACCCCGGATATAAAGTCCCTGAATGCATAGTCATATGGGGATACAACATACCAGCATCATGCCCTGACAATATCTTTGGTCACTGGGTAACAGACCTGATGAAAAAAGGATCAAAAATTATCACCATTGACCCCCGCCTGAGCTTTTTTGCATCCAGGTCAGATAAATGGCTTCCGCTAAGGCCAGGTACAGACGGGGCGTTGGCAATGGGCTTTCTTAATATTGTTATAAAAGAGGGGCTTTATGACAGGGAGTTTGTAAAAAAATGGACAAACGCACCCCACCTTATCAGACAGGATACAGGCAAACTTCTTAGAGAAAGCGACCTTGACCCTAAAGGCTCTGCCCAGAACTTTGTGGTATGGGATAAGAGAGCAAACAAGACGGTCATCTGGGATTCAGGCTGTGCAGGTTATAAAGCAGAGGTAGGAGAGGCTGCCCTTGATTGCGAATTTGATATTACCCTTGCAAATGGAACAAAGATAAGGGCAACCCCTGTCTGGACAAAGTTCTGCGCAAGGGCCGCTGAGTACCCTGTTGACAAGGTGGCCAAAATCACATGGCTCAAGGAAAAGGATATCATTGAGGCAGCGCACCTCTACGCGAAAAGCAAACCCGCATCAATCCAGTGGGGCCTTGCAATTGATTCCACACCTGCCGTAACACCCACAGCCACAGCCATTGCCTCGTTGTGGAGCATTATGGGAAACCTGGATGTACCGGGTGGGAACCCGATTGCTCGATATGCCTATAATGCGGTTGCATATGCGCTCCCAGGCGCAAAGGGGGTAATCAAACTTGAAGACAAGGAGATGGACAAAAAGCGGATAGGCTATAATGACTATGGCCCGTTCAGGGAATTCATCTGGAGGACCCAGACCGATAAGATGTTCGAGCAGATATTTACAGAGAAACCATATCCTGTAAAGGGAATGTGGCTCCAGTGCTGTAACCTTATCGGCGGTACAGGGTACGATCCCAAAAAATGGGTAGAGGCGCTCAAAAAGCTGGATTTTGTGGCTGTAACAGACATCTTTATGACACCCACATGCCAGATGGCAGATATCGTATTGCCCGCCACATCATTCCTTGAAAAGGACAGCATCAGGAGCTGGTGGGTGCCTTTGCAGACTATCAATAAGGCAATGACAGTTGACGAATGCAGGTCTCTTATCGAGATCAATTTTGAGATGGCAAAAAGGTTTGATCCCAATTTCAAATGGAAGACAATCCATGACCTTTTTGATGAAATACTTGCGCCTTCGGGCATGACATTTAAAGAGTTACAGAAAAAGGGGTGGTCTATACCACCTGATGGAAATCCCAGCGCGCCATATCACAGGCATGAAAGAGGCCTGTTAAGACAGGATAAAAACCCTGGGTTCCAGACACATTCAGGAAAGGTTGAACTCTATTCAACTCTGAGAGAGGAGTGGGGCCTTGACCCCATACCCTGTTACGAGGAGCCGCCTTTTACACCCATAAGCAGGCCGGATCTTGCGGAAAAATATCCCCTGATACTTTCCACAGGAAGGCGGTCGCCTGTGTTTTTTCTCTCGGAACATCGAAACATACCTTGGTTAAGGGAGGCTGATCCTGATCCGGTAGTGGAGATCCACCCGGATACCGCAAAATCCTTTGGAGTAGAAAACGGTGAATGGGTATGGGTAGAAAACTGGATGGGTAAATGCAAACTCAAGGCAAAGGTTACACCCATTGTTCCAAGGTGGATGGTAATGGCTGCACATGGCTGGTGGTTCCCGGAAAAAGAGGGTGCAGAACCATCCCTGTATGGTATGTGGGATTCAAACATCAACCAGCTTATGCCCATGGGGGCAAACGGCAAAGATGGCCTGGGAACAATTACAAAGCATCTTTTATGCAAAGTCTACAAAGTGAATGGAGATTTTTGATCATGGCGAAAAAACCGGAATACGGATTACTAATAGATTATGAATATTGTACAGGGTGTTTTGCCTGTCAGGTGGCCTGTGCGCAGGAACATAAATGGCCAGCAGGCATGGGTGGTATAAGGGTAATAGAGATTGTAGAAAACCTGCCCAATGACAAACACTATTTAAAGTTCATGCCAATACCGACTGAACTGTGTGTCCTTTGCGCCGGAAGAACAAAAAAGGGTGAAAAACCGGCATGTGTTCATCACTGCATGGCCGCATGCATGAAATACGGGAAGATTGAAGAGCTTGCAAAGGAGATAAACAAGCCCAGAATGGTATTATGGGCGCCAAGGGCGTAAAAGAAAGGTTCAGGGAGCAGGGCGCGGGGCACAAGGTTTAAGAGAATTCAATTTTATTATCTTCTGTTATAGCGGTCGATGGCAGTCATTGCCTCGATCGCTTTATCTATGTGTTCATCTGTATTAAACGGGCCAAGACTGAATCTCACAGTACCTCTTGGAAATGTGCCTATACCCTCATGGACAAGGGGGGCGCAATGAAGCCCGGTGCGCACAGCAATATCGTAATCTGCATCAAGGATAGAGCCAGCATCACCCGGGTCCATCCCCTTGATATTGACTGAGACAAGGGCTGCATGGTTTTCATAATTTGCTGCACAGTAGCATTCCACAGTCTCAAGGTTTGAGAGGCCATCCCTTAATTTAACGAAAAGCCCCATTTCCTGTTTGTGGATTGCCTCCATGTCTCTTTGTTCAATATATTTCAGGCCTTCAGACAGACCAATAATACCAATCAGGTTTATCGTACCTGCCTCAAGCCTGTGCGGGTATGTCTCGTTATGGACAGGGCTTTCAGAGTCTACCCCTGTGCCGCCAAAACGGGTAGGTTCAATGATAAGATCAGGGGATACTGCTAAGCCCCCTGTGCCTGTTGGCCCAAGAAGGGATTTATGGCCTGTAAAGGCAACAGCGCTAATATTCCATTCTTCCATATTTATAGGGATTATCCCTGCGCTCTGTGCTGCATCAATTACAAGAGACACACCCATTTTTGCACAGATTTCGCCAATCTCTTTGATTGGCTGGATAGTCCCGATGACATTCGAGACATGATTAATTATTACGAGCCTGGTCTTATTTCCTATTGCCCTCTGGATATCATCCGGGTCAATAAAACCTTTTGCATTAAATCCAACCAGATCATAATCAATTATCCCTTTTTTATGGAGGTGATAAAGCGGCCTTAAGACCGAATTATGTTCAAGCCTGGTTGATACCACATGATCACCCCTGCTCACCATACCCTGAAGAACAATATTGATTGAATCAGTGGCATTTGATGTGAATACTATTCTGGTAGGATCAGGGGTATTGAATAGTTTTGCAAGCCTTGATCTCACATCATAAACAATATCCTCTGCCTCAACAGCAAGGTCATAGCTGCCCCTACCCGGCGAGACCCCTGTTTTCTTGTATAATTCTATCATGCGATCCAGTGCGCCATCTGGTTTTGGAAAGGTGGTGGCCGCATTATCAAGATATACGATATCAGGATTCATTTTAGTAACCGGCGCATGACTTGGGGTTGGGTAAACCTGCAAAGCGGCGGGCGCCTCGTTTTATGCCTCCGGGAAAGAGCCCCTCCATCTCCATAAAACTCATCCCCGTTGCGGCCTTTATATCACGATTCATAGGCGCCCTGCCGTTGTAGAGGTAAAACTCTCTTAAAAACCTTATTATTTTCCACTGTACATCAGTAAAACTATCCACTCCGTTTTCAGCCCCAAGAATCCCGGCTATCTCCTCTGTCCAGTCTTCAGGATGCCAGATAAAACCCTCATTATCAAAAAGGATCCTTTTACCGGCAATCTCCCTGTAAACCCTTGAGAGATCACCGGTTAGAGGTTTTGACCCGTCGGAATGGATCATCTCTCTTATTTACCTGCAAGTGCCTTTTTCACCTTATCCGGGGTTGCAGGAAGATTCGTAATCCAGACACCGCATGCGTCATGAATGGCATTTATAACAGCCGGGGCCGTTGATACCATTGTCATTTCTCCTATACCTGTTGAACCCAGAGCGCCCTTTTTACGCGGGGTTTCAAGCGGAGGTATTATCTCCATCTCAAATGATGTCTTGAATGTCGGGAACTTGAATGTTAACCAGTCCTTTGTCTCACCATGGATATATTCTTCTCTAAGCGCGTATCCGACACCCTGATCCATACCACCTTCAAGCTGACCTTCCAGGTTGACTGGATGAATAACCGGGCCAGGGTCAACAGATGTGGTCATCCTGATCACGCGGACTTCACCAGTCTCTGTATTGACTTCAACCTCTGCCATCTGGATATTGTGAACCTGTGTCTCGTATGCAGCGCCCTGCCCTGTTTTGGGGTCAAGCTCTGCAATACGTGTGGTCTTTTTGCCTACATACCTGGTTTGCTTCCCTTCCTTTTTCAGACCTTCGTATGTTTTGGTTTTAGCCTCTTTCATGGCTGTAAGCATCTCATTGATGCCATTGATCATGGCGCCGCCAACCATGTAGGTGATACGGGAGCTCGCAGCAGGGCCTGTTTCAGAGGTATTTTCAGTTGTCCTTGTGACGAGCCTTACCTTGTCAAGCGGCAGGTCAAGAAGATGGGCCGCAAGCTGTGTGAACATGGAGTCATTGCCCTCACCGGGGTCAGCAGCGGCAGTATAGATTGTCACACCGTCATCCTCGTTTAGCTCAACTACTGCTATGGCGTTGTCACTGGGCATGCCGATCCCAAAGGAATGGGCGCCAAGCCCAACCCCGCGCCTGATCTTTCCGGTCTTTGATTGAGCCGCCTCCTTTTTTGCCCTTTCATAGTGTGGTCTTATCATTTCACAGATCTGTGGGAATGTTGACTCATCCATGATCACCACACCAGTTGAGAGGCTGTCACCGGGTTTGAGCGAGTTTTTAATCCTGAACTCAAGCGGGTCCATGCCTATCTTTTGCGCCAGCATGTCCATGGCGCATTCAAGGGCGAAATTTACCTGCGGCGGCCCTGCTCCGCGCGCTGCGCCTCCTGCTGCATCGTTTGTGTATACAAGTTTTGCCATTGCATCAATATTGGGGATATTGTATGCCCCTGAAAACATTTCTATAGAGCGGGCAACTACAATTATGCCCAGCAGCATATAGGCGCCGTTATTTATTATGAAGTCATTTGCATATGCAGTGAGATGGCCATCTTTATCAGCGGCGAGCTTTACCTTCATTTCAAATGGATGACGTTTGTTGCTTAAAAGCATGGATTCATGAATACTCGGTATATACCTGACCGGCCTCTTGAAATGCAGTGCAGCAGCGCCTGATATGCCTTCAGTGGTAATGGATGCCTTTATCCCGAACTGACCTCCTGAGAATGGCTCTTCATACCTCATGTTTTCATACCCCAG
>JAFGFM010000040.1 GCA_016931115.1 Deltaproteobacteria bacterium
GATAAAAATATATCCGGAACCTGAAAGCGCTTTGGTTCTGCATGAGATCCAGGAGGCCCATGCCAGGGTGGAACGGCCTTTAAACGAGGTTACAGACTGTTATAATCTGGCAAATGAAAAGAAAAACCTCAATTTACCCTTCTGGGAAAAACTCAAGCCGGTAATTACCAGGGCAGAGCAAAATCTAAAAATCGCACAGGATAAATGGAAAAACCTTTCGCTTAAAAAGGAAGAGGTTGAAACCTTCAGGAGTATGATATCTGACCTGTGGCGTAAAACACAGGAGCATATCCTTAGGGCTGAAAATGCCCTGACCGAGGCAGAAGCGTGCATGGGTGACAACCTGCCTTCCGATGGTCAGGCCATTGTTCCCGATCTTACAGGCATGAACATGGCGGCGGCAAAAAACAGGACTGTAACTGCTGGCTTTAAACCTCTCTTTAAAGGTGGAAATCCTTCACCTTCAAAAGAACTTGCTTTTACTGTGGCCTCACAAAATCCTTCCGCCGGTGAAATGCTTGCAAAAGGTTCGGGAGTCAGCATTGTACTTTATGGCGATTTTTCAGGATATACAGTTCCCGATGTTCAGGGTTTGACTTCAAAACAGGCCAAAGAAAATCTGGAAAGAGCGGGTTTTAAGGCCGCTCTCGAGGGTGGAGACCCTGCGCCATCCGAAGACCTCAAATTCAAGGTGCAGACACAGGCCCCTGAAGCAGGTGAAAAGGCCGAACAAGGCAGTTCGGTAAGGGTTCGTATATATGGGGATGTGCTCTATGTTCTTGTGCCCTCCGTGATAAACATGACTTCGAGCCAGGCCAAATCCACTATGTCTGATGCAGGTCTTGTACCGTCTCTTTTTGGCGGAGATCCTGCCCCTAAAAAATCCATGAGCTATCAGGTGCAGGATCAATCACCCGCCCCTGGATCACGTGTTTTATATGGAAGCACCGCAGACATCCATGTTTATGGAGATTTTAATGAACTAACTGCCCTGGCAAATGCAAACTGCAACAACCTTTCCGGTAGCACTCTTAAATGGGATTACCAGAACGATCATGCAATATGTGTCTGCCCCTCCGGTATGGTTATTAATAACGCTGGTAATGCCTGCGTTGATGATCCTCAGATTCAACAGGAAAGAGACCGCAGAAATCAGTTCTGGACAGCAGTTGTTAATACTGCGGTTCCAATTATTGTAAATGAAATCACAAGAGATAATACTAGAAACGGAAGTGACACGTCCGGTGGAAACAGGTCAGGAGAAAACACCTCCGGTAGTTCTACAGGGAGTACATCTCCTACAATATCATCAGGTAACATACCAACAGGAGGGACATCAGGATCATCCGGGCTCAGCAGGGACGAGTGCGAAAGGAAATATTGTCCTGAGTGTAAGGATAAAGGTGTTGATCTGCTGGGTGTGGCAGTCAATGACCAGTGTAACGAATGTAGAAAACGCAAAAAATCCGATATTGATAAATGCATGAGTGGAGAAAAAACAGGTCCTGGAACCAGCCATGTCGGAAAGGATTATATGGTTGTCTGCTACTGGGAGTGGGATAATAATCTTGGAACAGAAGTATGCAGAGGTGCTGACCTGGTAAAAAAATCCCCACCACCAGTAAAACAGTATCATGTGAGGTTTGGGCCTGATACATGGGATAATTGCTATAAACACACTAGGCCTTACACCAGTAATTTACCAGAGGATATATATAGATAAAGCTGTTATGGTCGAGCTGTAGGATTACTATAAAATCCATGATATATGCTAAACAAAGAACAGGAGAATAAAAATGAAAGTTTTATTAAAGGAATCGATCATTGTTTTTTTAATATTTGCTTTATCATCATTTTGTATGGCAGCAGAGCTTTCCGGAACGGTTGTAAAGGTTGCAGACCTTGAAGTTACAGTTAAGATTGATGGTCAAAATATGCCTATGACCGGGGACCAGATGGAAATATCCTTTACTCTGCCGGATGGTGAATCACTTTCTATTGGAACCTGGATAATAACGCAGATAAGCGGTAACATCGCCCTTGGCGTTGTAAAGGAAAATACCGGTGATCCGGTAGTAGGCCATAAAGCAGTGATTTATTCAGAGCATCCGATACCAACTGTAAAGGTCCACGAAGCAGAACCACAAAGTAGTTTTTCCTACACCAGTGATAGAACCGGAGTAACAGATGATCTACAACAGGTGCTCCAATCTATGCGTTCATCAAATTCTGTCCAGAAGAGAGATGGGGCAAAAATTGCGTACAGGAAATTTTATGGTGATGCTTCAATAGCTGCTGTTGCAGCAGAGGAACTTGAAAAGGGGTATATGATAAATCACCGTGACCGGTATCATGTTGATGCAATGGCCTGGCTATGCAATATACTTGGCGCATCAAAAAATAAGGAGTACAGGCCGTTTCTTAAAAAGGTCTATAAAAACACAAGGTCTGACAAAATAAGTGACTATGCGAAAAAAAATTATAAGTTGTTAAAATAATTACTGCCCGCCCCACCTCAAACAATGGTATTGATGCATGAGGCAGGGGGCAAAACATAAGACAAAGCCCTTCAGCATTTAATTTATATGCCTACTTTGAGTATCCGACCTTGTATGGAATATGGTTGGCTGATATCCCAATTTATAATATCGCCCATCCCTTTATTCTGAAAATATTCACCAAGCATTTCAAAACTAGGCCTTCCCGGGTCAGCAAAAACTATGGTCTTAACACCGCTATCCAATGCCCTGATCATCATTTCCTTAAGGGTGTCAACCATATCATCCCAGAAACAGATATCTGAACCGATCATGACATCTATATTTTTGAAATATTTGCACGAAAGATCACTGAAGTCAGCCTCAATGGTTTTGACTCTTACATCATTTATACCTGCATGCAGGTGTACGTAGGGGAAAACAGCAGAATCACTGTCTATGCAGGTAACAACCGAGTCAAAATTTTTTACACAGCATATTCCTGCTATTCCCCATCCGCACCCTATATCAATAATATTTAACTGGCTGGAGAATCTGCTTCGTATGAAGTAATCCATCAATAACCAGCTCGATGGCCATATCCTGAATCCATGTATTGAAGGTTTGTGTATACGCTTTAATTCTCGTATTGATCTGTGACTTGAGCGAAGAACCTTTATTCCATTGCAGGTATAATCTTTTTCCCTGGTCTTTAACATCTATATACCTGTGATACGTGCCTGGTCAGATTCAGCCTTAAAATCAAAATCAATATTAGTATCGCCTTTTGCCGAAACTACCGCCACCACCCTGTCTGCCTCTGCCACCACCATCTCTACTACCACCATCTCTACCGCCACCACTGCTTCTTGTATCACGTTTTGGATTGGCCTCATTTACCTTAATAGCCCTTCCCTTAAGTTCAGTATTGTTAAGGCCATTAATAGCTGCATCTCCCTCTGTCTTATTGGTCATTTCAATAAACCCAAAACCCTTTGACCTGCCGCTATATTCATCTTTGATAACCTTTACAGTTGTTACCTCTCCGAATGCTGAAAAGGCATTCTTAAGATCTTCCTCTGTCACTTCATACGATAAATTTCCTGCATAAATGTTCATTTAATCATTCTCCTTTAAAGTTAAAATAGAAAATTTACTGCTCCTAATGGAACAGATATACCACCGTAAAAACGGTTCTAAGACAATGGAAGCTCATCCGGAGGAAATGAAAGCCATATAAATAAAATGTTACTGGCAAAATAGGCTGGCATGTGTCAGATTATACTTTATATTGTCCCTCGGATCATTCTTTGAAACATTGCTTAACAAAAGCATGTAACTTTTATGATCATAACTGTTTATAATGTAAAATTAGTTAATATTATAAACTTAATTTCTACCTAATTTGTTTAACTTTATTTTATAAACATTCATAAGTCAAGTATTTATTTTTTATTCTTAATTCAAGTTATGAAATACATGTAAATTTTAAGTATTTCTTACTTAATTTAATTTTTATTATCAAAATTAGCTTGCATTTATTAAAATTACCAGTTAGAAAGAGACCAAAAATGATCTGGCTTATGTTCAGATCTGTTTCGTTCAGAAGGAAACGGCTTTTAAAGTGGCATCCTTTGTGTATTGAAACTTATCTTTTATGTGGAAGGAGGATGTCACCATGCCTAATGGAATTGTAAAATGGTTTAATGATCGTAAGGGTTTTGGCTTTATCGAACAGGATAATGGCCAGGATGTATTTGTCCATCATTCAGGAATCGAATCAAACGGTTTTAAAAGCCTGAATGAAGGCGATCATGTTACGTTTGAAGTAGAAAATGGACCAAAGGGTCTTTCTGCAAAAAATGTAAAGACAGTATAAGTATATCCATTTAGATAAGCATAAAGGGCGTTTCATTTTATAGAGGAACGCCTTTATCACTATGTTTAACCGACTGAAAAAGATTATAAACCGCCCGAGCATCGCCATTGACCTTGGCACTGCCAATACACGTATATTTTCTTCTGATATAGGGCAGGTCATGGAAAGTCCATCAACTGTGCGCCCATCTGAAGTATCTAAAAATAATTCAATTTCAGGCGATTATATATCCTATCTGAATAGCAAGATCTCATACAACCCGCTTCGCGGAGGTGTAATTGTTGATATCTATAATGCCATCAATCTGCTCAAACCCTTGTTAAAAGAAACAAGAAGAGGCTTCAGGCAGCCGATCTCACTTGCCTCTGCTCCGACAGATACCTCATCAAAAGAACGTGAACTACTGGTAAAGGCCATTATTGAGGCTGGCGCATCCCAGGTGGCAATAATACCTGAAGTATGGGCTGCGGCAATAGGGTCAGGCATTGATGTAACCTCGGAAAATGCACAGGCGTTGATAGACATAGGTGAAGGTGTTACAGATCTCGCAATAATCCGTGACGGACAACTGCTATATACCGCCGCAATCCGCACTGCATGCAGCGACCTTCAGAAGGCTGTGAGATCCGCAATTGTTTCAAGACATAAAGTGTATGTCTGCGGCGCCGAAGCAGAGCGTCTCACAAATACTATTTCAATAATCCTGATGGGTGAATCAAAAGACCCCAGATATGTAACTATACAGGGTAATGATATCTTTAAGGGAAATGATGTGACCATTGATATAAACGAAAATGATATTGTAAGTGCCATGAACCCTGTAATAAACAGGATACTGAAGATGGTGGAGTTTAACATTAGAAGACTGCCTAATTCAGTCTATGATGAGATAACCGAATCAGGGATCTGCCTGTCAGGAGGAGGTGCGCTTATATCCGGGATAGACAGTCTGATCAAGTCCAGTACAAACCTTGATGTCAGGATAGCTTCAGATCCGACTCATTCTGTAATAAATGGAGAGATCGAGACACTCAACTACTGGCAGGGACATAAAAAATGGTGGAAAAATATCTTCTGGCCCGACCTGTAGCCTCTTTCTTTTTATAAGAATCTCTTTATACAATCGATTTAACCATTTCTATTTGATTTTTAAGCCGCTTAGCAGATATCGGGAAGGCAGTACCAAGCTCAGGGGCAAAGACAGAGACCCTGTATTCCTCTATCATCCACCGCAATTGTTCCATACCCTCCTTTTTTTCCGCTGATGCATATGGTGAGATTGTCTCAGATATCTGCTTCAGGATATTCTCATACTCATCAAAAGATTTTGCCTTGAGCGCGTCCTTTTCAAGGTTATTCAGACCTCTCGTTAGCCTTACCTCCATTGCCTTGAGATACCTCGGTATTTCACGCATTATTCCTGGAGAATAAATATCAGCGAAATTATGAGGCACAAGCCATTCCGCCTGATGCCTGATTTGAGTGCAGAGCATAATGCCAGCCTGAATGGTCCTTTTTGATTTTATCATTTCATCGATTAAACCCCTTGTACTGCTGTAGGCCATTATGATAACGAGCGCCTGATCCCTCAGTTTTCTGTATTCTTCAAGCATCAGGGCAGGGAGTTCATTTATATACCTGTCAAACTCCTCCACGCTGCGTATGTTTTTTCTGAACAGTCTTTTCATAACTGCTTCATGCATCAAATTTGATAAAATCGCTTCACCACCAAAATATACTGCTGCCCTCGATGCCTCTTTATAAAAAGGCCAGTCACGCTTAAGAAACCTGATATCCTTTGCAAGCCTTGTTTTTAGTAGTTCCTGAACACCCTCACAATGTACTTTTAAGGCAACTGCCTTATCCTGATACAGCTTCATATTTACCTTTTCACTGTCCGGTTCGAGTGCAGGGTATAGGACAACCGGGGTACCAGTCTCAATAGATTCAGGAATGGTATCAAATGTCCATTCTTTTATCCCTTTCCGCTCCCACCTCTCTTTCAGTTCAGTGAATTGATTTATGTCAGCATGCTGTGACGAATGAGTCTTTAATATTTCATGAATATTTCTCCCTGTTTTGAGTTCCTTACCCCTGTTATCTGTTATGGTGATCCGTGTTCGCAAATATTCCGGTATCTCCACCTCTTCCCAGACTGATGCAGGGATACTCACCTTAAATCTGTTATAGATAAACTTTGAAATGGTATTTATCAGGGACTCTTCACCTGTTTTCATCTCCTTCATGATGATATCCACTGTGTTTGACACAGGCACAAAAAGTTTTCTATAGCGTTTAGGGAGCCCCTTAATAAGGGCAGTAAGCTTTTCTTCCAGAAACCCATCCACTCCCCATTCAAGATGTTCAGGAGAAAGGCTTGATGCTATATGAGAAGGAACCTTTATGGTGAGTCCGTCATCCTCCTTTCCGGGTGAAAAGCTGTATGATACACTGAGGCTTACATTGCCTATCGTAAGCTCATCAGGAAAGAGTGTGAGGTCATCAGTATCGGGCATGGCAAGAAGAATATCCTTATCTGTCATCTTGAGAAAATCATCAGAGCCATTTTCCCTGATCATACGGGCGAGGCTCCTTGAATCACATATATTCTCCAGTCTTTCAGAATAAAAGGCGGCAAGGGCATCCTCATCTGCCAGCAGGTCCCTTCTCCTAAGTTTATTCTCCATGTTTTCAAGTTCCTTAAGGAGGTTCATGTTATGTTCAAGAAATGGAAATTTCTGCGCAATATCATTTTCTATTAAGGCTGATCGTACAAATATCTCATGTGACTCCTCTGGATTTATTCTACCATAGGATACTGACCTCCCTGTAACAACAGGCAGACCATACAGGGATACAGTCTCTAACGCCCTTACCTCACCCCTCTTCTTTTCCCAGTGAGGGTCTGAATAGGAATATGTGCAAAGCCCCTGCCCTATAGTTTCTAGCCATGCTGGGTCTATTTTTGCCACATTTCTTGCAAAGAGCCTTGATGTCTTTACTATCTCACTTGCCACTATCCACTGTGGGTTTTTATTAAAGAGGGCTGAACCTGGAAAGACCATGACCTCCCTGCCCCTTGTTGCCCTGTATATATTTTTTTCTTTCAGGACAGCAATGTTTGATAAAAAGCCGCTTAGTATGGCACGGTGAACCCCGGCATACCGGGATAATGAATCCATTTTTTCCGGCGCTTTCGTAACAGGAATCTTCTGATCCTTTATGATGGTCATTATCTGATCATATGTATATGCCCATTCCCTCATCCTTGGGAATGAGAGGAAATGATCTTTACAGAATTTTCGCATCCTGTTCTGGGTTTTAAGCTCCTTCCACTCACGGTGATACTGTTTCCATATCTTCAGCATGGTAAAAAAATCAGAATCAGTATCCTTAAACGGTGCATGCATCTGGTCAGCTAGAGCCGCCTTTTCCAGTGGCCTCTCCCTCGGGTCCTGGATACTGAGTATTCCTGCAATGACTGCTGCCTCTTCAACAAATCCCTCTTTACAGGCCTCGATCATCATCCTGCTGATCCTGGGATCAAGCGGCATTGCGGCCATCAGGGAGCCCTTTTCAGTAAGCAGTATTCTTCCCTGCCTTTTTACTATTGCACCAAGTTCGTTAAGGAGATCAAAACCATCCTTTATGCTCTTTTCTCCAGGCGGGTCAATAAATGGGAACCTTGCAGGCTCTCCAAGCCTCAGATCAATCATACGGAGTATAACCTCTGCAAGGTTGGATCTTAATATCTCCGGGGGCGTAAACTCCTCACGGTTTTCATAATCCTTTTCAGAATAGAGCCTTATGCATACCCCGCTCTGAACGCGACCTGCCCGCCCCTTTCTCTGGTCAGCGCTGCTTTTGGAGATGTGGCTCACAGGCAGGCTATTGGTCCTTGTCCTGGGCAGATACCTGGCTATCCTGGCGAGCCCTGTATCTATAACATATCTAATACCAGGTATGGTGAGCGATGTTTCTGCCACATTGGTTGCAACAACTATCTTTCCCGTCTTTACACTGTAGATTCTCTGCTGCATGGATGCTGGAAGCCTTGCAAACAGAGGGAGGATGACCGGGTTGTCCCTGTAGTTTCTTCCTGATAATCTATCGCAGGTCTCAAGTATATCCTGTTCTGTGGGCATAAATACCAGTATATCGCCCCTCTCCCTCTTCTCCTTCAACTCATCAATGGTCTGAAGGGCCAGATCAACATATGTAATTTCTCCCTTTTCCTCCAAATCAGGATCAATGGGATTATATATCACCTCAACAGGATAGAGCCTTCCGCTTACATGGATAACAGGTGCATTATTAAATGCCTTTGAAAACTTCTCAGTATCAAGTGTGGCCGATGTAATTATGACCTTGAGTTCAGGCCTTTTCGGAATGAGTGTTCTCAGAATACCAAGGATAAAATCGATGTTAAGGCTACGTTCATGCGCCTCATCTATGATCAGGGTGTCATAATCATATAAAAAGGCATCCCCCTGTGTCTCAGCAAGGAGTATACCGTCAGTCATTACCTTAATGCAGGCATCAGGGGACGTTTTATCTGTAAACCTCACCTTGTATCCTACAGATTTACCCAGAGGTTCATTAAGCTCTTCAGCTATCCTCCTTGATATGGAGGATGCAGCGATCCGCCTGGGCTGAGTGCATCCTATCCTGCCTGTGATGCCTCTACCAGCATCAATACACATCTTCGGGATCTGAGTGCTTTTTCCTGATCCGGTCTCACCTGAAATTATTACAACATGGTTATCCCTTATGGCAGTGATTATCTCATCCTTTTTAGCGGTGATAGGGAGCTCTTCGGGATAGGAGACCTTTGGGATTGAAGCCTCCCTTTTATCTCTTTCGCGGATGGATCTCTCTGCCAGGGTAAGAAGGTGTGCAATGATATGTACAGGAGACCTTTTAGCACCCCTGCCCTTTTCACCGGGTTTTTGTAATTTTTTCAACCTGTATAAAATAAATGCCCTGTCCCGGAGCATTGTCCGGGAAAGCATGGATTCTATTTTTTTAATCTCTTCGGGAATACTCATTTTATAATTTTGCACCATGTTTTCTTTTTAAAAAAAGTATAACATGGCGAATAACATGGCAAGTAAATCCTTACAGCAGGAAAAGAGGAAGGTATTTTATTCTGTCCAGCCCTTCATAAGTCTGAGAATAACCTCTGCGGCCTTTTCCATGTCTTCAAGGGCAATCCATTCAAGCCTGGAGTGTACATTGTTGCCGCCTGTAAACAGGTTAGGGGTGGGAAGCCCCATAAAGCTAAGCCTGGCCCCGTCTGTACCTCCCCTGATACCCTTTCTTACAGGGGTCAAGCCTGCCTCCATTATCGCCTGTTCAGCCTTTTCTATAACAACCGGATGATCATCCAGCACCTGTTTCATATTACGGTAGGACTCTTTTACAGCCATGCTGATTTCTGCGCCCCTGTATTCATCCTTCACCTTATCAACAATTTCGCTGATCAGCCTTTCCCTTTCATACAGGGCATCTTCTTCAAAATCACGGATAAGGAACTGTATCTGCGCCTCCTCAACACCAGCATGGAGTTGATTGGGGTGTATATAGCCATCCCTGTTATCGCTGTTTTCTGGCGCGCCCGTATCTTTTGGCAATGTTTCTATAATCCTGGCAGCTATCTTGATAGCATTTATCATCTTTCCTTTTGCATAGCCAGGGTGCACATTGATACCTCTGATATTTATGTCAACCGAATCAGCACAGAAGGTCTCATCCTCAATCTCTCCCAGATTTCCGCCATCCACAGTGTATCCGTAATCAGCCCCTATCTCTTCAATAGTAATTTTATCTGTTCCCCTGCCTATCTCTTCATCAGGGGTAAAAAGGACTCTGATATCAGGCCTGGGATATTCAGGGTTTTTTACCAGAAAATTCAAGGCACTCATGATCTCTGCTATGCCTGCCTTGTCATCAGCGCCCAGAAGTGTTGTTCCATCTGTGGTGATAATTGTTTTGCCTTTTTTTTCTTTAAGAATGGGATTATCCTTAACAGCCAGCTTCAGTTCATGGTTAACAGAGATATCAGCACCATCATAATCATAATGAACTACAGGCCTCACCCCTCTGCCTGAGACATCAGGAGATGTGTCCATGTGGGCAATGAGGGCAATCACAGGCATCTTTTTTTTCTGGTTTGTGGTGAGCAGGGCTGATACATATCCGTATTCGTTTACATTAACACCTGTAAGTCCAATCTCATTCAGTTCAATAACAAGTTTATGAGCGAGATTAAACTGCACAGCGGTTGATGGAAAGCTCTTTGAATCATGTTCAGAGCGTGTGTCTATCTTTACATATGATATAAACCTGTCAAACAGATCAGGAAACTTCATTTTTTTATACCTTAAGGCTGTTAAATATAGTTTTCACCTGCATGCATAGTTGTTCAAACTGCTCAGGGTACAGGGACTGAGCGCCGTCGCTCAGTGCCTTTCCAGGATCATGATGAACCTCAACAATAATACCGTGTGACTCAACAGCCACAGCAGCCCTGCTTAGAGGAATAACCTGGTCTCTTTTTCCGGCTGCATGGCTTGGGTCTATTATAATAGGAAGATGACTTTCTGTTTTGACTACAGGGACAGCAGAGAGATCAAGTGTGTTTCTGCTGTGGTTCACGAATGTCCTGACCCCTCTTTCACATAGTATAACCTGCGAGTTTCCTTCAGCAAGGATATATTCAGCGGCCATAAGCCATTCCTCTATTGTAGCAGCCATACCCCTTTTCAGGAGAATGGGTCTTTTTGAGGCCCCTGCCCTTTTTAGCAGGCTGAAATTCTGCATATTTCTTGTGCCTATCTGTACCAGGTCTGCGCTTTCTTCCACCTGATCAAAGGTTGTTATATCAACAACCTCTGTTACAACAGGCAGCCCTGTCTCTTTTCTTACCTTTTCAAGTATCTTCAGGCCCGCAAGGCCAAGGCCCTGAAATGCATAGGGAGAGGTCCTGGGCTTGAATGCCCCACCCCTGAACATGTCAGCGCCAGCAGCCTTTACCTTTTGCGCAATGGTAATGGCCTGTTCCTCGCTTTCAACAGCGCATGGCCCGGCAATAATTGTCATATGACCATTACCGACCTTTACACCCCCAACTGACACAATAGTATCTTCCGGTTTAAACTCCCTGCTCACCAGTTTATATGGTTTTGTAACAGGGATTGCATCCTGTACACCGGGCATCCCGAGAAATAGAGAGCCATCCACTGGCCCCTTGTTGTAAAGAATGCCTATGGACATCCTTTCGCCTCCGGGTATGGGTCTCGGGGTATACCCCTGTTCCTTTATTGCGCCTATTACATCTTCTATCTCTTTCTCAGTTGCGTTTTTGCTCATCACAAGTAACATTTGATCTCTCCCTGTTTAAAAAAAAAGAAAGGGCTGATGGTTTCCCACAGCCCCTGAAACAAAAAACCGCGGGAATTATTCCAAGTCCGCGGTCCTTATATTATTTACAGCCAACAAAATATATATCAAAGGACAGCAAACTCCTCCATTCGCCACCAGCGCCACCACCAGTATCTGTTATTGATATTTTTGTTCAGCATCTTTTACCTTTTATTATGCACCTTTGAATGCTCTCGAATCTAAACCAACAGGGCTATTATTGTCAAGGCTTTTATTAGGACACTATCTACTTCCTTTTTATGGGGAGACATGTTAGTTTGCACCTTTATTGCACAATTAAAGGAGAATACTATGAACAGAATTCGGTTTTTAACAGGATCAGGACTGATTTTATTACTGATTGTATGGTCCGTTGTATCATTATATCCTGACTGGCTCTGGTTTGACACACTGGGATTTTCAAGTCTCTTCATGACAATGCTCCTGAGCAAGTATGGTTTTGGAGTGATAGTGTGGGTCTTTTTGATCTTACTTATAACTGTGAACATCTTTTTTGCCAGAAAACTGAATCCTGAATATTGCTCAGGCGCTTATCTGAAGGAAAAGGGGCCTGAGGCCATGCCATTCGGCCTCTCTGAAAAGGCGCTTAACTCCCTGACCCTTATAGTTGTTGTTATTCTGAGCATTGTTGTTGCATTCAAGAGCAGTAAACACTGGGATCTTGTTCTCAGATATTTTTATCAGGTACCGTTTGGTTCCACTGAACCTGTTTTTAACAAAGATATTGGGTTTTATATATTCACTCTGCCGTTTCTCATCCTTATAAAAAATGGCTTGATTTTTCTTATCGCAGTTTCCACAATTATCACAGCCGGATGGTATCTGAAAAACGGGGCACTCCAGATAGATGGAGATATGACACCCATGGAAGGCGCTCCGCCATCCATGCCCAGTATAAAGATCACTGCAAATGCAAAAAAACACCTGATCTTTATATTCGGGATTATAGTGTTGATTATAGGATGGAGCTTTTATCTTAAGACCTATGAACTCCTGTTTTCCACACAGGGCCCTGCGTTTGGCGCAGGCTATACTGATGTAACAATAAAGATATGGGCCTTCAGGATAATTCAAATTTTCTCCCTCATATATGGCGTATTGCTGATATATAATTCATTCAGAACAAATATGAAGGTGATCTCTAAAGCCGGTATCCTGTGGATCGGCGCAATCATACTTCTTTCCTATGTAATCCCCGCATCAGTACAGAAGCTTGTTGTTAAACCCAATGAGCTGACAAAAGAATCGCCTTATATTGAACGGAATATCAAATCCACCCGTGAGGCCTATAACCTGAACAAGATCAAAGAGGTAGATTTCAATGTCCGTGACAGTTTAACACAGGAAGACCTTGAAAAAAATGATGTCACCATACAGAATATCCGCGTATGGGATGAAAAACCTCTTCTTCAGACCTACAGACAGATACAGGCAATACGCCTATATTATGATTTCAATAATGTGGATGTTGACAGATACATGATAGACAGCAAATACAGGCAAGTCATGATCTCTGCCAGAGAGCTTATCGTGAATCAGCTGCCAGCCCAGGCAAACACATGGGTAAACAGACACCTTAAATATACACATGGCTATGGCGTGGTTTCAAGCCCTGTAAATGAGGTATCAAAGGAGGGGTTGCCTAATCTTTTCATTAAGGACATCCCCCCTGTTTCTGAACCGGATTTAAAAATTGAAAGACCTGAGATCTATTATGGTGAAAAGACTGATGACTATGTCCTGGTAAAGACAAAGACAGAAGAATTTGACTACGCAAAGGGAGACAACAATGTTTACACCAACTATCAGGGAAAAGGCGGTGTTGTCATAGGCTCATTTATCAGAAAGCTGCTCTATGCTATAGAATTTATGGATCCCCAGATACTGTTCACAAATTACCTTACTGCTGAAAGCAGGATCATGTACAACAGGAATATCCAGAACAGGCTTAATATAATTGCCCCTTTTCTTACCTATGATAATGACCCCTATATAGTCATTTCAGAAGGAAGACTCTACTGGATAATGGATGCCTATACCACATCTGATATGTATCCATATTCAAGCAGATCATTGATGTCTGGCAGCAGAAAGGAGGTCAACTATATCAGAAACTCTGTCAAGGTAATTATCGATACATATAATGGCAGCGTTGATTTCTACACCCTTGATGAGGTTGATCCAATTCTCAAAACATACAAATCAATGTTCCCCGAGTTTTTCAAGCCAATCAGCGTTATGCCTGAAGATCTGAAAAAGCATTTAAGATACCCCAGGGGTCTATTCAGCATACAGGTTGATGCATACCTGAAATACCATATGGAAGATATTCAGGTCTTTTATAATCAGGAAGACCTCTGGCAGGTGCCTGATGTGTTAAACGGGGATACGCGTCTCGCCATGGAACCTTATTACATAATTATAAAACTCCCGGACGAGGAGCAGGAAGAATTTTTCCTTATGCTTCCAATGACGCCTTCAAGAAAGGACAACATGATAGGCTGGCTTGCGGCAAGGTGTGACCATTCAGATTACGGTAGTCTTATTGTCTACAAACTGCCAAAGGATAAACTTGTATACGGCCCCATGCAGATTGAGGCAAGGGTAAATCAGCAGACCGAGATATCAAGGGAGTTCAGCCTGTGGGATCAGAGGGGTTCAAGCGTAATCAGGGGTAACATTCTTGCAATACCAGTTGAAGATACCTTCATTTATGTTGAACCTGTTTACCTGGAGGCAAAACAGGAAACATCTGAGAAACCTGCCCAGGGGCAACAGACACAGAGGAGTCCTTTTTCAAAACCACAGTCAGGCGCATCTGGGCGTAACATTTCAGGGACTGGAAAACCAAACAGATCTTCTGCATCCCTCCCTGAGCTCAAAAGAATAATTGCAGCATCCGGAAACAGGGTTGTGATGCATGAAAGACTTGAAGGGGCATTAAGGGCAATACTGGGTAGTGATATTTCATCCGAAAAGTCTTCTACCCCTGAATCGATCCAGCCGCAGACAGAATCAAGTAAGGGCTTAAGTGAAATAGCTAAAAAGGCTCTTGAACACTATAGAAAGGCAAAGGAGTATCTGCGTGAGGATAACTGGGCCGGTTATGGTAAGGAGCTTGACGAGCTTGAAAAGATATTGACTGACCTGGGAAAAAAAGAGGCCTCTGAGAAAGAATAAAGGTAATTTACCAGAGGTTTTAGATAGCTAAAAAAACCGGGGCAGGTATTAACCCTGCCCCGGTTTAATTTTAACGGGGGAGTATCAGATTTGATTTTTCTCTCTGCTCTGCCCTTTCCATCTCTTCATGCATCTTTTTTAAATGTTCAATCATCTGGGCCATTTCACTCTCCATTGCAGCCGGGAAACGGTCTATGGCCTCTTCAAGGGTTGAGGCGTTTAGACGCGCCTGCAGAGGCAGAGGCCCATCCTGTGACATGAGCTGGGTATGGCCAATATATATTTTGGTGCGGGTTTCATCGGCTCTTCCATCCAGTTTTACCGGGGTAAGTATCCTTATTGAAGCGGTCTTAAGGTCTGTAACATTTTCTTCCCTGTAAAGGTTATTCTTATCAACCTTGAAATCTATCCGGTTATTTTCCATCTGATGCTCCTGATATCTAAAGGGTTTTTCTTTTTTCTTACCATAGTTTTAAAGGAAATCAGCTATAACCTATTTGCGCCTTTTATGCAAACAGGGTTTTAAGGATATAGCATTGAAAATTTCCTGTAATAATGATACACATCCTCGCCTGATTATAAATTAATACTATGGGGTTATTATTCATGAAGAAACTTATTACATCCGCGCTGCCCTATGTCAACAATGTACCGCATCTTGGAAATATCATAGGCTGCGTTTTATCTGCTGATGCATATGCCAGATATTGCCGGTTAAGGGGTTATGAAACCCTCTATGTATGCGGAACTGATGAATATGGCACTGCAACCGAGACAAAGGCAAGGGAAGAGGGGCTCACTCCCCGTGAGATATGTGACAAATATCATGCGATTCATAAAGAGATATATGCGAATTTCAACATATCCTTTGACATATTTGGCAGGACATCAACTGATAAACAGACAGAGATAGCACAGGGCATCTTTAAAGACCTTGAGGCAGCAGGTCTCATTTTAGAGGAAACAACAAGCAGGGTTTTTTGCGAAAAGGATAATATATTTCTGGCTGACAGGTATGTCGAAGGGATATGCCCATCCTGTGGTGAGGATGGGGCAAGAGGAGACCAGTGCGACAGTTGCGGTAAACTGCTTGAACCGGAGAACCTGAAGAATCCCCGCTGCAAGATCTGCGGCTCCACACCTGTATTAAAGGAGACATCACACCTGTACCTGAGGCTGGATGCGCTTCAGGATAAACTTAAGTCATGGTCGGTCGAGGCATCAAAAAAAGGCAACTGGACAAACAATGCTATACAGAACACCCTCTCATGGTTTGAAAAGGGTTTACAGCCAAGGCCGATCACCAGGGACCTCAAATGGGGCATACCAGTGCCGAGACCGGGCTATGAGAATAAGGTCTTCTATGTATGGTTTGACGCACCCATAGGTTATATTTCAATTACCGCAAAGGCACGGGATGACTGGAAGGAGTGGTGGCAGAACCCTCAGGATGTGACCCTTTATCAGTTCATGGCAAAGGATAATATACCCTTTCATACGGTGATCTTTCCGGCCTCACTTATCGGCACAGGCAAAAACTGGACACTGCTTCATCACATTAACGCCATAGAATACCTTAATTATGAGAACACCAAGTTTTCAAAATCCAGAAACATCGGCGTGTTTGGAAATGATGTAAAGGAAACAGGGATTCATATTGACCTGTGGCGGTTTTATCTACTTGCAAACAGGCCTGAAAGAAACGACAGCCAGTTCACATGGGATGATTTTATAGAAAAGGTGAACTCTGAATTTACTGATAATATCGGTAATATGGTCAACCGCACCCTTGTTTACCTCAAAAAAAACTTTGAGGGTGTAATAAAGGATGTTGATCTGCCGGAATCTCATAGATCGTTTATTGAAGAGTGTAAAAAAGAATTTGAGCAGGTTACCGAGGCATATGAGGCGGTCAGGCTCCGTGATGCTGTTAGAACTATACTTGCGATAGGCAACAGGGGAAACAAGTTTTTTCAGGATATGCAGCCCTGGGAGCAGATCAAAACTGAACCTGAAAAGGCCCATGCAACGGTCTCAGTATTAACCTATCTTGTTAAGAGCGTTGCAATTGCCCTTTGCCCGATCATGCCTGAAACCGCAAATGGCATCCTTGAAATAATTAACATAAAGGAATACTCCTGGAATGACATAGGTCAATTCAGTGGAATGGATGGCCATACAGTTAACCAGCCATCTATAGTACATAAAAAACTTGATCCAAAGCTTGCTGAAAAATTCAGAAAGCAGTTCAGCGGTAAACAGTCTGATTTCGGCAGGGTTCATCTCAGGATAGGCAAAATAGAAGAGGTCAAAAAACATCCCAACGCTGATCAGCTTTACTGGCTCTCAGTTGATCTTGGAGAAGAAACTCCGAGAAGCATTGTGGCCGGGCTTGTAAAGAGTTACGCACCTGAAGAGATCCTCGGGCGCAAGGTGATTGTACTCTCCAACCTCAAACCAACCAAAATAAGGGATATTAAATCAGAGGGGATGATACTTGTATGCAAGCACAGAAACAAGATGGAGCTTTTAGATGGTACTCCATTTGAACCCGGTGATACGATCTCTGCTGAAGGAGAAAAGGTTGATCACAGTGAGATATCTATAGAGGAATTCAATGAGATAGATATCCTTGTGAAGGAGGGTTTATTAATGTCAGGAGAACAGAAATGCCATGTGGGAGGCGTTCCTGTTGTAACCCATGAGCTCAAGACCGGAAAAGTATGCTGATACCATAGATAAGCGCAAATTTATCAGGCTTTCATCTGTAAGACAGCATGAATATCTTGCCTTTCTTGCACGTAAAACCCTTGAGTCAGGGGACTTCAAGGGTTTTTTTAAAAGGTATGATGAGATGCAGTCATGGGTTGAGCTTGATAAATACGCGCCGCCAGATTATCTGACAGAAAAAGAGGCAGTACATGAACACCTCATGTTTCATAGTGGTTTCAGCAGCAATCCTGGCATCCATAAAAACAATGTAAATGCACTGACTAATACAGAGGCCATTTCATGGAAGTCTAAATTTGATGTAACTATTGTACTGGACCAGGTGAGAAGCCCATATAACACAGGTTCTGTGCTCAGACTTATAGATAATTTCGGATTTAAAAGACTGGTACATAATGCAGAATGGCTCAGGCTTGATCACCCGCAACTGTGCAGGGCCGCAAGGGGTGCTCAAAATTGGATACCTGTTGAGCACATACCTGACCTTCCTGAATGGTTAGATAGACTGGATATTACAGTGATAGGCATAGAGAATTCAGATGATGCCATACTGATGAGTGACTGGAGGCCTGAAACGCCCTGTGTTCTTATTATTGGAAACGAGGTTTACGGGATAGCTAAAAGACTACGCGACAAGTGCAAATACATGGTAAAGATACCCATGCACGGGTTCAAGCAGTCAATGAATCTCCATCATGCACTTGCAATAGCAGGTTATAAGATTACATCAAAAGCCTGATCCGGTTTAAACATACAGGTTCAATCAGTTACTCTCTTCGGAGATAATCTCCCATCGCTCTTCCATTTTTTTAAGCACCATGGTTTTACCAGATTTAACAGAGTAATTTGAAGAGCTGTAATCCTGTTTGAACCTGACTTTTACCCTGTTGTCTGCATCAGGCTCAGATACCCTGATATCTAATATACTGATACTGATCCATTGTTTGCCTTTATTTCTTTTTGATTTATCGCTAGCCCACCCCTTTTTATCGAGTTTACCGGACCTGAATTCATCTGAATAAAAGGAGATATAGGGGTCCATATCCCCATCTTTTCCTGCACTGGCCTCCCATGAATTCTTCCAATCCATAAGGAATACCTGAACCTCATTTTTGATATCCCCGGTATCAGAAATATCCCCGGCACCTTTGCTTTCAGTGGTTTTCTTCACTGCTAATACAGGCCTTTCAGTAATTTTTTTCTGAACATCCTTACCAGATGGTTCTACAGGTTTGACAGTCTTTATCTCATCCTTCTTATTTATTATTATCGGCTGCCTTACTGCTGAACCATTTAAAGATTCAGGTGAAGCTTTCTCCTCCTTATTCGCAGGATCAATATTATCAGCGATAAGATCCTCGACAACAACAGGTTCAGTAATTCCGGTGCTGGTTTTTCGGTAGTTGTCATCATGATAAACAGATATATAACCGAACACAATGGCCATGATAACAAGGGAGTATATAAGATATATGGAAAAAACCTTTTTCAGCCATTTTGGTATAATACCGAACCTGATTATACCCAGCGTAAACCCACTGTCACCCCCTTTTCTTCTAAACAGTTCAACAATGGTCTTACCCATTTTTCTTGGATTACTGATCTTTTTTGAGAGCCACAGCAGATCCCTGTTTGAGATCCTTTCTGTAAGCCTTTCTGTAGTCAGGATTATACTGCCCTTTTTATCAAGGGGGTATTTCTTGATATATATTTCAGGGTTTTCATGTATGCCAAGCCCTTTTATCAGGGCCTGAAGGGCACGCGGATCATCATACCGCTTTTCTGCAAAGGGGTCTTGTTCCCTGAGGGTATGGTCGCGGGTGAGTTGATTTAGCTCATTATCCTGAAATGCATACATCCTTGCATCCCCCAGGTGAGAAAAATACATGATCCTTTCCTGGACATAAAGAACGCAGACAGAAACGGCCATCTTCTCTTTTAACCGCGTTCTCTCTTCGAGTATAACCCTGTTTGCCTCTTTCAAAGATAGAAAAATTGCATCACCGGGGGAGTTGTTCTCTTCAAAATATTTAAAAAAGATCTCCAGGATCGTTTCACGGGCAAGTGTCGCTGCCTTTTTACCCAGATAGTCCCTGCCAACACCATCAATTATGGCAAATAGATTATTATATGAGATATAGTTATTATCTTTATTAAGAGAAAGGCTGTCAGAATAGGTAACAAATGAATAATCAATGTCTTTCATTGATTTGACTTTCTTACATTGAACTTGTTGTTCATAATAATCACCGGAAATCGCGGTTTCAGCTTAACCCCGTCTACAACTTAAAGCATTCAGACCAAAATGTTCACTATCCATTATTGTTTTTTTAATTCCAAGCACCTAAAAAAAACACCAATATTTTTCATATGCGAATAGTTAAAAGGTTGGCAGCAGGTTAGTTTGAAAGTTACCAGAAACTGTAACAGTGAGTCAAGTTTAAATGGCTGAAAAATGGGGTATTGAGAAAGAAAGATTGGTGAGTCAGGGTGAGCATCCGAACCATTCCGGAGACATTGAGGTTTCCGGAATGGGTTAATATAAAAATTATGACTTTGAATCTACACAGATCTGATCTTTTATTGCCTCAAACTTTTTTTCGCCAATACCCTTGATATTCATGATATCTTCTATCTTGGCAAATTTGCTGACATTCGTTCTGTACTCGATAATCTGTTGAGCGGTCTTTTCACCTATGCCTTTCAGCTGAGAAAGCTCCTGTGCAGTGGCCTTATTGATGTCAATTTTGACTGTAGTGTCTCCTGCCTGGACAGCGCCTGCAATGGCAAAAGCAAATAGAAAAATCATTATAATAATCTTTCGTAAATCATAAATTCTCCTCATAGATGCCTCCTTTTGATTATAAGTTATAAAATTTACCATCCAAATACCATTATTATGGTGGTAACTGGGTAATATGATACCCTTGAGTACACTTTTATTACAATTTTAATGCCAGAATTTTTGTAAAGTTAGATATACATGGTCAACTTTTATTCATCGATCAATATTATATGTTTTATCAATATGTTATAGTTATAATGAAAAAAAATATTTTTATTAAGGAGATTTTTCACCAGGTTAAAGCAAAAATATATTAATTGTTCATCAGCAAATTTGCACATTTTTTTGTGCACCAATGCACAAATTCCTGTGCAAAGTAAATATGGGTCTCAGACCTTTCCTGTCAGCTCAGATTGCTTGGTAATATGCCTGAAAAGATAAAGGAATGTTTTTTGCATAAACAACTGTAAAAAGGAGACAGGGATGAGTAAGGCAGGAAATATCCAGGGTAATGAAGAGATCATTCAAAAAATCAGGGCAATAACGCCTCTAAAGTTTATCCGTGACGATGACCTGAAGGGTCTATTAAGGTCAAGCAGGATGATCAAATATGACCCTGGTGAGATCATAATACCGGAAGGAGAAAACAGTAGCTGGATATACTTCCTGATCACCGGTGAGGCCGGTATAAGAAAGGAGGGAGAGATAATCGGCAAGCTGAGGAGGTGTGGTGATCTTTTTGGTGAGATGGGTATAATTGACAACTCACCCAGGTCTGCCACTATTGTGGCGCTTGCAGATACCGTGTGTCTTGCAATAGATACATCCTATGCAGAAAAACTAAAGGGTCATGAAAAAAATGCCTTTAACTCGATACTCTACAGGATATTTGCCGAGATCCTTGCAGAGAGACTTAGAAAGATGGATGAAGAGATGCTGAGAGTAAAGAATGACAATTACAGACTTATAACCGAGATTGAGATGATGAAATCCCAAACCAGTGTGGAGATGCTGCCCTGATATGTCACCCAATTGCAATAGATGTGAGCATTACTATATAACCTGGGATCAAAAATTCCCTTATGGTTGCAGAGCCATGGGCTTTAAAAGCAAAGAGATGCCTTCAACAGCAGTGTTAAACAATTCCGGCATGGATTGTCTTCAATTCAGGGCAAAAAAAATAAAGAAAAATGCAGGCAGAGGGTATACAAGGGCAAGACTTATCTAAAATCAGATCACAGCTTTGAACTTTCACCTTTGAGCCTTCAGCTTTGAACTTTGAGCCTTGAACTTTCACCTTTCAGCTTCCTCCCCCACTTTCCCCTTGTTTTTCAAGGCCATTAGCGGTTAAATTACCGTCGGTTTCACCACAAAGATAATATCACTTTATATTTTAAACTCTGTTATTTTTTACAGGAGTATCCTATGCGCTGGCAGGGAAGAAGATAAAGTTCAAATATTGAAGACCGAAGAGGCGTTTCCGAAAAAAAAGGTGTGGTTGGCGGGGGACTTGGGACAATTATTATAGTCCTTGCTATCTATTTCCTCGGTGGTGACCCCTCTCAGGTACTGGATACCATGCAGGTGAATCAATCCCAGACAGAATCGAGCTATTCAGGAACAGCTGAAGAAAATGAGATGGTTTTTTAAAGGATTCAACTCGGGTAATCTTGAGGATGGGGACACCTTCAGCGACGAAAACTTATAAATATGATTTGTATCGATTCCGAAACAGTTGTTTTTAGCAGGGGCGGGATATTTTCCATGTTCCCGTATGGGGGCTACGTAGGGGTGAATAATTATTCGCCCATGCATTTGGTTTCAAACCACGTATCTGTAGAAGAGTATCAAACTAGGAGCACAGCGCCTGCCTGCCTCGCCATAGCTTTAGCAACGGCTGGGTGCCCTCTATCCTGTTTATTTGCTTTTCATTCGATGTTTAATGTTCAGAGTTCGATGTTGGATGTTCATTTTTTTCCCTTTCCCCTGTGCCCTCTTTTCTCATTCCCATGGTCACCATGTGAATATTTTGATTTGACACTCTGCGTCTTATTACCAAAAATGATGACTACTCTTAAGATTTTAATATCAATTTTTTCTTAAACCACCCCATAAAAAGCAAGGCTGTTAAAGATATAAACCTTCAACAGCCTTGGTATTCCTGTATCCTAGAATTTAATTTATTATTGAAGGACGTCCCGCAATAATAATGATAAGCAGGACAGAACTCTCATTTGATTGATATTAAACAAATCCATTATTCCATAAAATTAGTCATGAATTTCTTCCCAAAATATAATCCTGCTGCAGCGCCAACAACACTGAGAAGATAGGCAGACATGATGCCAACCTTTCCGCCTATCCACCAGCCTATCCAACTTCCGACTAAAATCCATATAATGATTAATATCTTTTTCATGTGACAATCCTTTTTTCTCTATAAACGCTAAAGGCTGATCGCTGATGGCTGATCGCTCGCATCAAAAAACGATATAGATTCACACTGTTTTTAAATACATATCATGAAACTCTTTAAAATTACCAGATTACTCTTTATTTCCGGGAGTACTATTTTGGGTAAAGATATGGGAAAAGCAACCCATTTTATTAAGGTAATGGTATGTCACTATCCCTGCTGATGTTGATAGATTCAGGCTTCTTACATTACCCCATATGGGTATACGATAGCAGGGGTGTTTATCCCTGATATATTCAGGCAGACCAACACTTTCTGGTCCGAAAAGAAGGTATGCCCCCTTTGTGACATCTGCCTCTGTATAAAGTTGTTTCGCAGATTTACTGAAACATATAATGCGCTCTTCAATGCCTGAATCACTTTCAAGAAATGCCTCAAGATTTTTATGGTGTGTTACATCCACCTCATGCCAGTAGTCTATGCCTGCCCTTTTCAGATGTTTATCATCAACAGCAAATCCCAGTGGGTGGATAAGATGCAGCCTGATCATGGCAGCGCCACAGAGCCGAGCAATATTTCCGGTATTTGCAGGTATCTCTGGCTGAAAGAGTACTATATTAAGCAATGGATCTTCGATTATCACATGCTCTTTTTCAGGATTGTCTTTCATGAATAAGATGCTCCATAAAACCTAAGACCTGAAACCTAAAACCTGAGACCTGAAACCGAAGGTCTTCAATTTTGAATCTTGAACCTTGTCGCGCCAGGAAAGTCTGGAGCGTGGGAATAGGTGGTGATTGAGCCACCATTGAAACTCGCTGAAGGAGTCTAATGGGTTCGA
>JAFGFM010000041.1 GCA_016931115.1 Deltaproteobacteria bacterium
AGCCCATTTAAATCTGCGAGGATGCCATTGCTTTCCGGCGCAATTATAATGGCAAAATCACATTCCTTGGCAAGACCTGCGAGGGTTTTTTCATGTTCAGAAGGATCAATAATCGTGATGCTGTCAGCAGTTATTGATGCTTGGGCAAGACTCTTATCCAGGGTTGTGCATACTGTGAACCGTCCCCATTTCATGAAATCTTCCAGTATTGCAGAAAGCATTAGAAACCCTTCGGATGCAAGGCCCTGTGGCAGTTCTGCCTCTTTCCATCCTCCACCGGTAATGTATTCGTGAATCAAAATTTTGGGGATGGAATCATGCATTGTGCAAAATCACTTGCTTACTGGAATAACAAGGGTCTTCCCTTTATCGGTCAGCCTGTATTTTTGATTTCGTGATTTAGGCTTATCAGGGACTGTCATCTCAATCAGATCATTATTAAGCGCTTTATTGAGTATATTTTTTACAAAGTTTTTCTTATCCTTGTACCCCATAATTTCCATTATTTCTACACGCCCCATTTCTCTATTCAGGATGGATAATAGTTTTTCGACTTGGGGGGTGACTTGGGGGGTGACTTGGGGGGTGACTTCTACGTTCTTGCGGTTGAACACTACAGTAAACCAGTTATCGGATACATCAAATGTCGGAATTTTTACCCCGGACTCTTCGCAAAGTTCTTTAATGCGATTTATTCCGCTGCCTATTTGTTCTACCAGTTCCATCCTGTAAAAAATATCGAACAAAAGGGGGTTTCTGGGCACACTTTTAACCCCGAGATCCTCTGCTTTCATCCCTGCTGGTAAACCACCTGGTGTTATTATTTCAAGTCTGTCGTGGTAAATATGGATCTGAACATTAGCGGTTGATCTGTAGTCTCGGTGTACAAGTGCGTTTACCAGGGCTTCCCTCAGGGCATCATCAGGCAATTCCAGCCTTTCTTCTCTTCCTTTTGAGTGAGGAATCATCTGGGTATTAAGCCTGGACTCCATATATTCCATACAATTTTTGTAAATAGAATAAAGGTCTCCGGTAAAATCCCTTCTGTCTAATATATGAACATTATTTGTTCCCCGAAACAGGGCACATGTTACTCCTGCACGGATATTGTATCTGGTAATGTCGTGACACAGTAACTATGCGCCAGCATTGGTCATCTTACTATTTTTTATGAGATGAAGATTGCCAAGTGCTGTTTCCATTTTTATGTCAGGAGGTATACGAGCTGCTTTAGCAAACTTTATCCATATTTCAGGAGTAAGGTCATTATCGAAATCATATTCAATGCATGGAACCTGATCATATTTAATAAGACCTTCTTTAAAGAAAAATTCTCGAATTTCTTCTCGTGACATCTGCTGTGAAGTGGCACCTTCACGTATATAAAATTTGCCTGCAAATGAATATGGCTTGCTATGCTGTTCCGGGATTTCGACACAAAGAACATTTTCAACATTTGATATTTTAAGTAAGACTGGTGGATCAGCAGAACGTGCTATGGTTTGAATCTCTGATTTCAACCGGTTATGATCTTTTACTCCAACAACTTCACCAGAGTCATTTACCCCAATTAAAATTACCCCGCCAAGTGCATTCGCAAAAGCACAAATCTCCCTTCCGAGCCCGGTTGTTCCCGAACGCTTAAACTCGGTAGTGTAACCTTCTCCGAGGGCAATTATATCTTTAAGGGATTGTTTATTCATTACCTTAGAACCTTATGGTCTCTTTTTCCACTTCCGGATAGACATCATCTATCTCTTATACCCGTACCTCTTTAAATAAATTGTTAAAAATTTTTATCAGAAAACAGGTAGTTGAGCAATTGTTTTATCGGGGTTGAAAGTATGTATCCCTATTCTCAGGTGATTTATTCATTAAGGCTGAAACTCATATTAAAAAAAAGAAGCCTTGATCTTGTTGTATTTCTATCTCCTTGACACGCTATTTTACTTTCCCTATACTCCTTGCCTAACATAATGTTTTAACAGGAAATTTAAATTAATCACATTTTATGTGGAGATAATAAATGGCCGGGATAAGCGGTCTTCTTGTAACAGTGCGTACAGGGAAGCAGGGGGCTGAGATGATGCGGGGTAAAATGAATCCCGAATATCTTGATGAGATCTCCACCCTTCGCATCAACCCTGATGATATGGCTGAGGCGCAAATGTTACCGGGCCAGAAGGTAAAGGTGTCAAGCTCCTTTGGTGAGGTCACAGTGACATGCATTGCATCAGATGTACCCAGAAAACTCTTTTTTCTTCCAGTCGGGCCTGTTGCAAACAGGCTTGTAAGCGGCTCAGATACAGATGGCACTGGTGTCCCCGCCTGGAAAGGAGAGCAAGTGACCATTGAACCTGCTGATCAGGTGCAATAATGGATCAGGAATTAAAGGTACACAGTGATGTTATATGCACCTTCTGCGGGTGTCTTTGCGATGACATTGAGGTGGAGGTGGTTGATAACCGGATAAGCAAGGTAAAAAAGGCTTGCATGATAGGCCGCAACAAGCTTATGCATGCACAGTCAAATAACCCTGACATTACAATAGCAGGAAAGCCGACCTCTCTTGATGCAGCGATCAATGAGGCGGTAAACATCCTTACAAATGCGCGGTTCCCACTGGTCTATGGCCTGAGCAGCACAACCACTGAGGCACAGCGTGAAATGGTCGAGATTGCGGAGATACTTAATGCAACAATAGATAACCCATCTTCATACTGCCACGGGCCAGGGCTCATGGCGAGGCAGCAGGTGGGGCTATCTTCATGCACTCTTGGAGAGGTAAAGAACAGGGCAGACCTGGTGATCTTCTGGGGCTGCAACCCGCTTGAATCACATGTCAGGCACTTAACAAGATACTCGGTATCAGCAAAGGGCATGTTTCATCCGGAGGGGCGGAAAAGCCGCAAGATTGTCTCTATTGATATACGGCCAACACCCACTACAAAATCATCCGATTGGTTCATACAGGTTACCCCCGGAAACACCTTTGAGATTGCAACTCTCTTAAGGGCGCTTGTGGCTAATAACCCGATTGGAAAAGGTGATGATGCCTTAATCGCTGGGGTCGCTGTGAGTAAATGGCGGGAACTTGCTGAAATGATCAGGGGATGTAAATATGGTGTTATCTTTTTCGGGCTTGGTGTAACACAGTGCAGGGGGAGGGACATCAATGTGGAACAACTGGCTGTCCTGGTGAGTGAAATCAATAATCACACACGATTTTATGCCATGGCAATGAGGGGGCACGGGAATGTGGCAGGGGGAAACCAGGTAATGACCTGGCAGACAGGTTTTCCCCTTGCTGTAAACTTCAGCAGGGGTTACCCAAGGTATAATCCCGGAGAGTTCAGCGTGATAGGTCTCCTCGCACGAAAAGAGGTGGATGCAGCATTGATAGTTGCAACAGACCCGGGTGCACATTTACCTGCTGATACAGGGGATCATCTAAAAAATATACCTGTAATCTATCTTGAACCTCACAATAACCCGACAACAGAATGGGCAACAGTTGTTATTCCTGTTGCACAGGCAGGTGTGGCGGCTTCGGGCACATATTATCGAATGGATAACGTACCTCTTCGTGTTAAAAAGATTGTTGACTCAGATCACCTCTCAGATGAGGAGGTACTTAAAAGGATCAAGGAGCGGATAACCCATGCTCAGAATTATTAATGGAAAGGTATATGATCCGGTAAATCGTATCCACGGGGAAATTAGGGATATCTGTATCAGGGATCAGAAGATAGTTGAAGGCCCTCTCCCCCCGGAAACAGAGATCATTGATGCTAAAGGCTGTGTGGTAATGCCGGGCGGTGTTGAGATACACAGCCATGTGGCAGGCGCAAAGGTGAATAACGGGCGTATGCTCTGCCCTGAAGACAGCGCTGACCATTTTCGTGCACATACCGAGATCCTAAGATCGGGCTGTAATGGCGTTGTGCCTACTACATTTTTGACTGGCTATGAATATGCACGCCTTGGTTATACAACACTGTTTGAGGCGGCAGTGCCCCCTTTAAAGGCGCGCCACGCACATGAAGAGCTGAGGGATACCCCCATTTTGGATACAGGCTGTTATACAGTCATGGGAAACAATTACCTTGTAATGAAGGCGTTGAATGAACCGGATGAGATAAGCCGGAGGGAAAAGCTCATGGGGGTTGTGGCGTGGCTCCTTGAATCCACAAGAGGTTATGCAGTAAAGATAGTGAACCCCGGAGGTGTTGAAAACTGGAAATGGAACAGGGGCCTTGTTGACCTTGATACGCCTGTGCCCCCATTTGATGTTACCCCGCGCATGATCATGACAGGTCTTGCAAGGACTGCCTATGAATTAAAACTGCCTCATCCCATACACCTGCATACCAATCACCTGGGGGAACCCGGTAACATGGCCTATACCTTAGAGACAATGAAGGCCCTGTCAGGAAGCAGGGCGCATTTTACCCATCTACAGTTCCACTCCTATGATAAATCAAAGAGGGGAGGGTTTGCATCAGGTGCAGTAGCTATTGCAGAATATTTTAACAACCATCCGGAGTTTACATGTGATGCCGGGTTGATCGTCTTTGGCCCCACCATGACCATGACAGCAGATGCGCCAATGGAATTCAGTCTGCATCAGATGAAAGGCGGCAAGTGGTCGAACCTTGACATAGAGATGGAGACAGGTTCAGGTGTTGTGCCTATCAAATATCAGCCGGATTCACTCGTCAATGCGGTGCAGTGGTGTTTGGGGCTGGAATTGATGCTACTCATAAATGACCCCTGGCGGGTCTTTCTTTCAACCGATCATCCGAATGCAGGGCCGTTTACCTCCTACCCCCTCCTGATTAAGCTTCTTATGGACAGGGATTTCAGGATGTCATGGTATGAGATGCTCCATCCAAAGGTAAAGGAATATACCTGCCTTCATGACCTCACAAGGGAATATTCACTTGAGGAGATTGCAATAGTTACAAGGTCAGGCCCTGCAAGGGCGCTTGGATTAAAAAACAGGGGGCACCTTGGTGCAGGTGCTTATGCGGATGTTGCGATTTATCCATTTTTTGATGATAAACAGAAGATGTTTTCTTCAGCCTCTTATCTGATCAAGGATGGAAGAGTAGTTGTTCGTGATGGTGCGATAAAGGAGAGCTTCAGTGGAAGGGCACTGGGGCTGGAACTGCCTGTTAAGGGTGAACTGGCAGGCGATCTCAAGGAATATTTTGAGCAGTATTCCACAGTAGCATTTTCAAATTACAGGGTTGAAGAGGAGTATACACCAAGGCCAGAGCTGATCAGGTGCGGATAATGGAGATGAACAAATTATGAAATCCCAAATACAGTTAACCCTCAAAAAGATACCGGATATACCTGTTGAGGCGGAAAATATAAAACCTGAAAACATGGCAGGTAAAACTATATCAGAAATAAAGGCTATTCCCATACTGGTTGGGAAATGCTGGGAGCCTGCAGGAGACTGGTTTGATATAGGAATAAAGGAATCGCCCGAATCAGATTCGGAAAAACCGGTTATTGATCTATTTATAAAAGGCGATTTAACCCGTTTTAAGCGGATTGGTGAGGGCATGTCACAGGGCAGTATGCGAATAGATGGCACAGTGGGCTTTCATGCCGGCGCAAAAATGTGCGGAGGAGAGCTTATTATTAATGGCAATACAGGAGATTATCTTGGGGCACATATGAAGGCCGGTCTCATAGTGGTTAATGGCAATGCAGGTCATTACATTGCCGCAGCATACCGCGGCCACGCAAAAGGGATGGCAGGTGGGACCATAATTATTAAAGGGAACGCAGGTCAGATGCTTGGCGCAAGGATGAGGCGCGGGCTGATTTATGTTACAGGCGATTGCGGGGATGCGCCTGGGTTTAACATGAAGGCAGGGACTATTATTATTGGCGGTACGCCGGGTGCAAGGGCAGGCGCAAGGATGGTGCGTGGAACCATAATGCTTCTTAATAAGGACAACCTGCCTGAACTGCTCCCCACTTTTACATATAACTGCACATACACACCTTCCTTCTGGGGAATAGCCAGAGGGGTCCTTTCCAAGATGGGCGTTCAATCTGAAGCCGGCACTGACCTCCTTTTTAAACGTTATAGTGGCGATACAAATGAAGGGGGCAGGGGTGAGATATTGATATCAGCATAGGTGTAACAGTAGGGGCGAAAAATTTTTCGCCCCTACAGCGCCTGCACCTTTAAACCATTTTCCATCAAATACACAAACAATACAGCAGCAGTGAGGTCAGCGGTTGTGCCGGGGTTGAGGCGGTTGTCATGTGGGATTTTTTCACTCCTGCGTAAGAGGGTGTCCAGATCTTTTATTTTGTTACGGCCTTTTTCACTGAATATACCTCCTGACATTAGCACATCTGCTGCCTGATCTGAGATATCCTTTGCAGTATCTATTCCTGCCTTTCTTGCAATGAGTGTATCGGGTACCTGTGACAGGAGAATTAGAAATGTTTGAATTATTGCATCAGAAATTGGTACTTGTTTTAAAATAACCTCTTTAAGGGCAGGAAGGCCAGTCTCCAGTGTTATTTTAAAATCAGTAACATACTCCCTTGCTATGCTGTCACGATCCTTTGCGAGCACCATTGCATCCAGCAGGGTAATTTTGACCTCACTACCATTGATATCACTCTCCTTGACCTTTCCCATTCCGCCTGGAGCAACGATCCTGATTGCCTCATAGGTTAACCTGGCATCATCTACTGTCACTCCTTTAATAACCCTCTTCAAGTTATCTCTAAAACTATTATTTGAAATGGTGTATGCCTTTGCAAGGGGGGCAAGAAGAAGGATGATGCCAAGATTTGTATTAACACTGGTTAGCGCTCTTGTGTCTTTAACAGCCTGAAGGATAGTTTCACCTACAGAGGCGTTTGATACATTTCTGAATGCCTTTCCTATGGCAACTGCACTGACAAGAAAGTCCTGATATTTTGTATCAGCAAAATCATGGGTGGGAGTGACATTGCCGGGTTTTTCTGCACTCACCTCAAGGAGGCAGGCCAGTTCTGTGGCCATTCCGATCTTTTCATTGATATCCATAGATAAGTAATCCATAAAATATATTTCACACGGAGAGCACGGAGTACGCGGAGATTGTTTTAGTTACGCTCCGTGCTCTCCGTGTCCTGCGTGGTTAATCGTTTTTTCTATCATTATGAATTATATTTATTAAGCACATAATCCACAATATGCGATGCAGCATCAAAGCCTGTTGCCTTTTCAAGCCCGCGCCAGCCAGGGATTGAATTTACTTCAATCAGGTAATTGGTGCCATCTTCGCCCGGCATAATGTCTACCCCGGCATAGTCTGCTTTTAGGACTTCAGCGGCCTTTATGCTTATATCACTGATTACACTATCGGGTTTAAAAGGCTCCGCATCAGCGCCATTGGCTATATTACATTTCCAGTCTGTTCCTCTCCTTATCATGGCGGCTGCGACCTTACCACCAATGATAAATACGCGGTAATCATTGTTATTATGAGGGATATATCTCTGGATATAAAAAATGTATCTGCCCATCTCAATGGCCCTGAATATCCTGTATGCAGTATCTTTATCTGTTACCCTCACCATTCCCTTGCCTTCAGAACCAAAAAGCGGTTTAACAATCACATCCCTTCCCAGTTCATCAAATGCCGCAACAGCATCATCAAACCTTTCTGTGACTATTGTCTCAGGCACCCTTATCCCAAGGTCTTCCATGCGTGTAAGGGTATAGTATTTGTCCACGCCCCTTTCAATGGTCTCTGCGGAGTTGATCACCTTAACACCCAGGTTTTCAAGCCGGTGAAGTGCATCCATGCGGTATATTACCTGTTCCAGGGAGCCGGATGGTATAGCCCTTACAAGGATAACATCATATGCCTCAAGCCGGTTTTCAGAGGATGAAAGATATTTACCTGTGCCAACAGATGCGGTCAGCGATGTAATGGGAAAACAGGGCGCTTCAATATTTTTATTCCTGAATGCTGACTGAAGGGCATTGGTGTACCAGGTATCTTTTCTGCCCAGGATGGCTATCTTCATGAGAAGAGCCCCTGTTTTAAAAGCGCTATGTTTACCTTACCTGCCCTGAATGTCTTCCCGGTTTTTGTATCATTAATTGAAACTTCAGCCGGGCTGAAGAGCAGGGGGTCTATCTTATAAAAGTCATAGTCATATCTCTTGAAAAGATCATAAAAGGGTGTGCCATAGTCAGTAGATGCAGAGGAGGGGAGTTTATATATCACCTTTTCTATTGGCCCTGCTCCACAGTTTGCCGTGTACCATGCCTTTCCACCGAATAATACTGCATCGTTTGTCCTGCCTATAGCCTTCAGGTCATTCTCTGCGATCGGCGCAACAGGACACACCCCAAAGCCTGATGTGATGCATGTTATATCAAAACCTGTTTCTATCATCTTGTGCAGACCGGTCTCAACGACCCTTGCTGCAATCTGGATTGAACCCACAAGGCTCGCTGTTGGTGCTATAAGAAGAGTAATCTTTTTAGGTGATACATTGCATTTACCTGCAATCCACATGGCCACTTCATCATCGGGTAGCTTACTGTTTTCAAGAAGAATAATAGCACAATCATTCTCCTCTTTTATCTTTAACCTTTGAAGCAGCTCTTCCTTACAATAGATCGCCCTTGCAGGGCCTGAACCCATAGCCTGATAGGGTTTCTTACCCTCCCTTTCCACCTTTATAAACCACCCGGCATATTGTGAACCCATGCATGCAAGCAGAGGGTTGTTTACTGTGACCTTTACACTGGGGATAGAAAAGTCATCATATGTGAGTTCGCAGAATTCTATTTTGCCCAGCCCGCTCATGCATATCTCGCTATAGAGTATTCCTGCCTCACATGATCCTGTAACATTAACCCCCGCATCTATCACAGTGGCGCCACATTTGAGTTTTTCAACTGCTATATTGAGGGCATCTGCATCCGCGATCATCCGTGTTGCCAGTTCATATGCCCTGTTGTTCATCATATTCATTTATATGAATTTCTCCCTTAATTAAAAGATGAACGTTCAACATCCAACTTTCAACGTCGAACTTCCAATGTAAAGCATAACAAAATCAGTGTAGATAATTTAGTTTTAATCATTCACAATTCAATGTTGAACATTCAATCCACCTTCGTAAATACTACGTCGTGACAAGTGTTCGATGTTCGTCTTTAAAAACCTTGCGCCCTGAGCCCAGCGCCTTATCCCCTTATTTTAATATTTCTTTTAGATGAAAATGGTATTGCCCCAGCTTCCCACCATAATTACCAGCAGAGATGCGTATGACCCCTGGTATGCATGCCTTAATTATTCCTCTCCTTGTGGCCTCCTTTATGGCCTCTTCACTCAGGCCATCTATGACTATTTCAAGCACGGCATTTACCCCTTCAGGGATACCGGTTTCTACCCTTGAGCGGATTGTCGGGCAATAGGCGGTATTTACAGAAACTTGCTGCCCCTTATACCTTGAGCCTATCTTGCTCCCACTCCTTACTATGCCCCCGGGAAATGGCATTATAACCCCTTGCACCTTTTTCATCTCTTCTATGGATGCTTCAGCCGCGGCAAGGGCAGAGGATAAATCTTTGGCAAGGATAAAGAAGTTGCCACCCCCTATGGCATTTACAATGGAATAACTTTCTTCCACAAGAAATTCACCATCCATTACCGGGACACGCCAGAACCTTCGACCATTAATGAGCTTGCTGCTCTGAAACCCGTCTCCAAAAAACCTTAGCTTGCCCCCAGTCTTTATCTTTTTATCTGAAACAAGGTCATTAAAACATGCGGATGTGGGGGATGTCATTATGCATTGACCTATCCGGTTCATGAGCTGCTTTTCCATATCCTTTGTTGACATGGTGAAAAACAGTACTTTTACGCCCGGACGTCCATCCATACTCTCTTCAGGGGTTAAGATAGTATTGATCCCTGCCTCACAACCGCACCCGATTATGGATGTTGCAAAACCTGTTGCTGTCTGAGCAGCGATCATGGCCCACTTTTCATTGATAGCTGTTATGGTAATACCGGCAGCCTTCATGCCGAATGCCTCTGCAAAGGTATCTTCAATTTCTATATTATTAATTTTCATAGTCCCTGTTTTCCTTGTTCCACCATGAGGGCACGCTGCGGCGTGCCCCTACATTTATTTACCCCTGTTCCCTTTGTCTTGCAGGATAATATCAATTTTTTATCAGGTCAGCTTTTTAGGTCGGGGATAAACCCCGACCCTACTTCACAATAAGGGCACGATGACACGTGCCTCTACATCCTTGCGCCTTGCGCCTTGCGCCCTGAGCCTTGGGCTTTTATTTACTTCCCCACCTGAGCGGCTCCTCCTGCACATACCTTTTCCCTAATCTTATTGCAAGTGCTGCCCTTTCAAGCTCTTTACCCAGATAAAAGGCATGCCCTGTATCTGTAACCTTAAGCCTGTCAAATATCTCCTGTGGTTCATTTCCATAAATGAATATATCACGGTTAAACAGGTAAATCATTTTGTTATCTGTAAAGATCCTGTAGTTTTTATCCTCGATCTCCTTTTGCATGCCCCTCAGTTCCTCTTCATCATAAAGATCAAAAGGTGGGTCTTTAAGCATTACCAGGTCATAGTTAATCCTTTTTGGTGGCATATGATTTTCATATGCGTAATGCATTAACCTTCTTGCCCTGTCAAGCTCCTTTACTGAGCCCTTTGCCCAGCTTATTACCTCTGTTGTGAGCAGATAATTGATATCAAGCTCTGTTGCAACCCCTGCCATCAAGGCATTAATGCCATTACTGTCTGCGTCAATAAGTTCTGTCAGGTTGCCCAGCCCCATCATTATCTCTTTATCCGGGTAACATTTCCTGAGGTTAATATATCTCTCTATTGATTCTATAAACCCAAGACACAAAGGATCAAGAACAGGGTCCAATATATAACCCTTTCCACAATCATCCAGCCTGGCTGCGTTCTTCATAAGGGATTCAAGCCCCCCATCAAAATCAGGTATCAAAACTACCTTTGCGCTTACCTGTTTGGCAATATCCATGTTCGCGGAGTTAACACTCAGAATTATATCAGCTCCGGCCCTGTCTGCCTTTAGAATGGTCTCTCTGTCAAATGAGTCAATGCTTACCCTGAAACCAGATGCCTTAAGCGCCTTTACCGCCATTTCGACATCCCTGAAACTACCCTTTGCCGGGCCGCCAAGGTCAATGATATCTGCGCCTGATGCCCTATAATATTCTGCCTTTTTTATGATCTCATTTATAGAAAGGGTATATGCATCAACAATCTCTGCGATTATTTTTATTTTGTATGGCCCATAACCTTTAAGCTCTATATTTTCACCAAAGAGCAGGGGGATATCCTTGAGGTCTTTAGGCCCCCTTTTAGCAGGGATGCCGGTTTTATCTTCAATCAGCGAGATATCCCCTTCAGATAATCCGGGGATGAAGATCATGTCATACTGTAAACCCTGAGCAAGATGATTTGCAATCCATTCGGTGTTCATCAGGGCTGCGACAGTACAGTTGAGCGCAGAAATATCATATCTGAAATCCGTCTTCATCTGGCCAAGACATTTGTGAAGTGCCTTTGCTGCGAGCTTACCGGTTATGAATAGATATTTCTTCATAACATGTTTCCTTTTGCAGGTATGGGTATGATATCGAATACTTCATGCTTTATTGTTTCCGCCATACTGAAGAGCGATGATTCACACTCCTTATAGCTGCCCCCCTCAGTGAGGATTGTACACACAGGCTGCCCTGCACCTATTTCATCGCCTTCAAAAGGGATGTCTCTGATCCCCTTATCCATCCATCCCCTGGTGCTTTTTACCTTGATATCATATTGGGAAAATAATATCCCCTTTGCATAATAGATACTGTTATCCTGCGATAAAAGCGAGAAATGAGGCAGTGTCCCGTTGACCGCATGAATATGCAGAGAATAGATGTTGAGTCCATATGCCATCTCCGCAAGCTCCATTGATGCAGTATACCTCGGATTGACCTCAAGTATGATCGGCTTAACAGCTCCTTTATGATCCCTGGCAATTATAAAATCGATCCCGCATGCGCCTTTTAAACCAAAGGTCTCTGTAAGTGAGGCAGCATACTTTTTGAGCATCTTTATCAACTGGTGATATTCATCTTTAGTAACCGGGGGAGGAAGGATATTCCCGCACCATGTGCAACCATTTGCGCCAAGCTCATTCAGCCCTATAAGTTGAGCGGATAACCCGATCAGGAGGCTTTTATGTCCATCAGCAAGAAAACTTATTGATGCCGGGATACCCTCAACATATCGCTGGATTATCTGGTGGTGAGATAACCTTTCTCCTTCCCATGCCTTTATTCTTGATCCCCCCCCGCTGTTTGTGGGCTTAAGGAGCCATCCCTTCTGGTTGTGCGCCCTCATCTCTTCACCGCAGAGCAGGGTTTCAGGGAAGGGGATATTGTCTGTGGTCATAAAATCTCTTAACACCTTCCAGTCACGAACCTTTCGCAGTGTCTGAGTAGAGTTACCTAGGATTCTTACCTGCTGAGGTGCTTTATCAAGCAGTTCAGGGAAATTTTCAAAATTGGAAATGTAAACCAGGGAATCAAAATCAAAACTGCTGCTTACCGCTATAAGATTCTCAGCCTTGAAAGGGAGGTTAAAGTCTCTTAAGAGGGAATAATTTTCAACGATCTGTTTCTGATCATGATCGCCAAAGTAATCAATAGTGAACACGTCATGGCCGGATTTAACCGCAGATTCCGCAATCGCCCTTGTACTCACACCTGTTATGAGAGTCTTCATGCTTTTCAGGTATCAGTTCAATCTGCTTGCAACCTTGTAGATACCCTCTGCATCAAGTACAAGGTCATTCTGATCAAAAAGATTAGAGACGCATTCCCTGTGCACCTTCATTTTTAAGGCACCTATTCCTAGGGCGCCGAATATTATTTTACCCTCCTTTTCCTTTGCGGACCAGTGGGATTTTGTGCCCTCTATACCCAGGAGCGGCACTGCATTCACGTCGGCAAGGACCTTTATTGCCGGGAATTTTTTCCAGCCTGCCTCGGATAGCATGGTAACCCCGGCAGCGCCGCATGAAATAACCACATAGCTGTCACTTATGATATATTCAGTTTCCTCCGCCCCGTTGACTACAGCGGGTGTTACCTTTACATTAAACCGATTTTCTATAGTACCGCATGTATCCTTCAGTTTATCATGCTTTCTTGATGTTATGGTGACACTAGCCCCCTCTTTTGCAAGAAGGGCTGCTGCCCTCATGCCTACAGGGCCGGTGCCTCCTAATACAGTGACCTTTTTACTCCTTATATTCCCGCAGGATAATATTTTCCGGACAGCAGCGGCTGCGGTTGTATTGCAACCGTTTGCATCCATCATTACAGAGACCCTTGTTGTCCCGAAAAAACTTTCAACTGCCTCTTTAAGCAGTATCTCTCCCACTGAGACATTTGATCCGCCTATGAAAATGGCGCTGTTTTTAAGCTCTGATTCACCCCTTGTAAACATCGCTCCGTATACTATGTCACGAACCTCACCGGGGATTACCCCGCCATATGGGAGTATCTGATCAACCCCTGAATCAAGCGCTGTAATGGTATCAAAGGAACTGGGTATCTTGTTGCTGTCTATCTGGATCAATACTTTTTTCATGGTATGCCTCCGATTTATTATGGAATGATCTCTATCCGGGCGCCTCTGTTACGTGCCTGTGTAATAATAACATCACCTGTGATATTTTTCTTCTCTAAAAATTCCTTCATTTTATCAGCAAGCAGGGGCGCATCATTTTTATGTACAAGGCCATATATTGCCGGGCCCCATGAGCTCTGGCCTGCACCGGCTGCGCCTGATTCTATCATATGCCTGATTATTGTATAGGATGATTTCTCAGAATAGATTCCCCCCTGCACAGGTTTAAAAAAGGTGCCGGTCCTGATATCTATCTCTGATATGGCATCACCGAATTTCTCAAGGTCTTCTTCAACAAGGGCAGGTAACAACTGCATCATGGTAAGCCTGCATATCTCTTCAGAGATCTTTCTGGATGGGCTTACATAGCCCATTGCCTCCTTTTCCTGCTCACCTGAAAGACCAACCTTTTTTTCTGGTATCACAAGCACAAAATGCCACGATGTGGGAAAGTTATACCTTAATAGATTTATTGGAGGTTCGGTACACTGCTTTTTCCCGCTCACCATCCTTTTCCCCCCATCAATTATAAATCCCCCCTTTTCAAAAGCTGTAATCCCTATGCCCGATCGCAGCCCCCTGCCTGCTATGCGGGCAAGGGCATGATTATTTTCAGAGATATTACAGATCTTTGTGAGTGCAGTGGCAAGGGCAAGCCCAAGTTGTGAACCCGAACCAAGCCCTTTGTGCTCGGGGATATGTCTTGTAAGATTTATGATACCCCTTGGGGGAGTTTTAAAATGTGATGAAAATGCCTTAATGAAGGATGATATCCTTTTTCTTGGTTGATCATCCATTTCGCCGATTACAAGCCCTTCATGCTCTTCAATAGTTAGTTGAGTCCGGGGTGCCTTTAGCGTTACACCAATACTCCCGTATAATCTGCCCAGATCACCATTCAGATCAAGAAAGCCCAGGTGGAGCCGGGCTGATGTTGTAACCCTTACCTTCATTTATACCTCTGATCAGGTTAGGAGGTTTATAACCTGGTTAATGTTTTCAAGCTCTTCAAGTCTGTTCAAGAGCTGCATCAGCTTTTTACCTTTTAAAGAATCGATCTTTTTAGAGAACTCCAGGTTCGATATAAATTTATTTAATATATCATCCCTTGTAAGGGGGTTACCTAATGGATCACCCTTTGGCGATTCTATGAGCTTTTCATACTGCTCCCCTGAATTCATTGTCACCCTGATCCTGGCGCATAAAAGCTCCCTTTCAACGCCCGGCAAATGCTCAAGCTGTATCTTATCCATAAACCTGATAACCTCAGGGGAGTGAACGTATGATCTTTCAAAGTGTTCCGGTTTTATAGCCTTATTCATGAGGACAGTTGCCACATGATATTTATAATTGAAGGCAGCACCTGCATGGGGGAAGTCATTAGCATCAAGGGGCTGTGACAGAAAGCTGTTAAGGCCTGATCTTGATACATAGAGCACCGCCTCTTTTATCTCTCTGAAATCCAGGTTATAGGTATTAGCGAGAAACATGGCACAATCCACTGCCGCGTGGCTTACAGCGCAGCATGGGTAGAGTTTGAAGTGGGCATCACAAAAATATTTTTTGCCGAGCTCTTTTGTAAGTATCTCAGGGTTGCCGCAACCGTCCGCAAAAAGGTTGAAATAGCCGAGCTTACCAAACAGGGGGTCATCAGGGCCTGCCCAACCTGCATTTGCAAGCTGTGCCGAGATAATCCCATTTCTGGAAGATAACCCCTGAAGGAGCTTAAAGGCGGGCACACCATCCCAAATATTCTGCATTGAACCTGACATCTGGTTGAATGCAAGGCCAAGGGCATTCCTGATCTGCTTTGTTGTTAACCCCATGATCCGGCCAGCTATTGCAGCAGCCCCAAAGCTGTTTGTGGTGCCTACGCTGTCCCATCCGGGCGGAAGCCCGCCTGTGCTTTCAGCGGCTATGATCCTTGAGGTCAGGTTATCGCCAGCGATCAGGGCGGTTAAAAGTTCTTTACCTGAGATACCATAAGTTTCAGCCATTGTGACTGCTGTTATTACAGTTGTGCCGCTAATGTGTGCAGGGTATGATCTTCCATCAACAAGCGGGCCAAGTGATTCAAAATCAAAGGAGCGGGCCATAACGCTGTTAACGAGTGCAGCATTATGGGCAACAGTTTTATTGCCATGTATGAGGATGCTTGCCTCGGGTTTACCGCCCCAGTCCCTGATAAGGTTAACAAGTGCCGGGTTGCATTCAGCGTAAGCGCCCGCTGCTACACAGCCAAGAACATCAATGACACGGTTCTTTGCATTTTCAATAACTGCTTCATCGATATTGCCAAACCGGGTGTCTGCAACATTCCGGCAAAGTGCGTCTGTAATATCTATATGTTGTAAAGCCATTCAGAATCTCCAGTGGTATAAATTGTGCCCGATTCTGAATTAACATGATAATAGTGTCAAGATGTAAATTTCCAGCAGTTTTAAATATTATCTCAATTTCTCAAGGGCTTTTCCAACCGCGGGCGCTTTTGCAATAAACTCATTAAGTGTTTCACACCGGTATTGGCTGCATCCGGCGCAGTGTGGTGTATTCTTTTCAATGTTGCATTTTCGTAAAGGGCATACTTCTGTAAAGTAAAATTTGGCCCCTTCGGCCTTGCAGCCAGTGCAGTTTATCTGAGCAGATTTAATCTCTGAATGATAGTTTTTACTCCATTTTTCTGCGACTTTGGCCCTCAGGGCATGATCGTTTTCCTTTGTTGCCTGATAGCATTCGCATTTGGTACAGTTCATTCCACAGTAAGCGATCATGTTTACCTCCTGAGCCATTTCCTGGTATTCACCTTGCCGGTTAACCATTATTGTTGGCAAATGATCTTTTAATGTTATTTGGCCGGGGGTGCAATATTAACCCCCTTTACCTTGTCGTAGTTTTTTGCCAGTTCAAAATTTTTGATAGATGCAATATCAACCCCGGTAAAATCAGCCCCTCTTATATCTGCCCCCTCAAGATCCGCTCCGTTCATTTTCGCGTTTATAAGGAGGGCATTCTTCAGGTTGCTGTCTTTTAAAATTGCATTATCCAGTACTGTCCCGCCTAAATCTGTACTGGATAAATCTGCCCCCTGAAAACTTGTTTTTGTCAGGTCGCACCCTGATAAAACAGCAAAACTCAAGTCAGCAAAACTGAAGTTCACCTCATTAAAAGATGATCCTGAAAACCGGGCCTTGCTCATTTTGATGCCGGTCATATTCAATCCATTAAGGTTGGCATTTTTAAGAAGGGCACCATTTAAGGTCGCATTGTAAAAATTTATATCTTTTAATATTGCCCCCTCTAACAGGGCATTTGTCAAATCAGCTCCATCCAGTTTAGCATCCTCGATCTTTGCCCTGGTCAGGTCTGCGTTTCTAAGGTTGGCCCTGCTCAGATCAGACCCTGTCAGGTCTGCGGAGAACATAATCGCCCCGGTTAAAACTGCGCCTGAAAGATCCGCATTCTTTAAATCGACATTATTCATTTTAGCATTTTTAAACTCAGTTCCTTCAAGGCTTGAATCGGTAAGGATAGCATACTGGAGATCCGCATTATTAAATTTGGAACCTCTGATAAAGGCATTACTTATATTGGCATAACTCAGGTCTGCGAAGTTAAGCTCTACCCTGTTCATTGAAATACCATGCATGTAGGCCCCGCCCAGAAGGGCGTAATCCATCTTTGATGATTCTATATTGGCATAACTCAGGTTTGCCTTTACAAGGAGGGTTCTGCCTTTCTCGGAGCCTTTCATGTTTATGTCATCCATCCTGGCAGTGCTCAGATTAACATTGGTCATGTTGGCGTTCACAAGTTTTACATCCAAGAGATATGCCCCGTGCATATCAGCCCTGTTAAGATCCGCATTGGTCAAATCCGCTTTTATTAAAGAGAAGCTCAGGTTTGTATTGTTCATCACTATATTGGATAGATCGCTCTCCCTGATTATTCCATAACTTAAGTTTGCGTCTGAAAGATCCGCCCCTGTCATTATGGTTGAAATAAGGGCAACACATGTCATGTTTGCATTTCTTAAATCCGCCTTTGTGAAATTTGAGCTATCGGATTTTGATCCGGTCATTTCTGCCTCTTGCAGATCGCTCTCACTCAAATCTGTAGCAATCAGAAGGGAATCTGCAAGTCTTGCTTTTTTCAGGATGGTTCCATTCAATGATGAGTTATGAAGAGAGATTTTAGTTAAATCGGATCCTGTAAAATCCAGTTTACTTAAATCAACCTTTCGGAAGATGCTGCTTTTTTGAAGGGCCGCTGTCACATCACTTACTGTTAATTTTGTCAGTTGTGCTTCCGAAGCAGCAAAGAGCGGATGAACATTTACCATTGAAATAATAAAGATGGATATAAAAATCATGATCTTTTTTTTCATCTGCATCTCCTCTAAATTTATTTGGGTCCAATCAGATCAAAATCTTCATCTTTTTTAGGCTGTGGTTTGGGTTTTGAAACCGGGACCTTCTTTTCTTCTTCTTTTACCACGGGTTTGATTTCCTCTACAGGTTTGCTTTTTTGAATAAATTCGGCAATAAACTCTTCAGATAATGGATCTGTTGTCTTAAGCAGGTTTTCAGGAATAAATATCCTTGTGCCCGCCCCCATATTTTCATAATCCATATAGGGGTTGGCCTTTGCAATGGCCTCCCAGTTATTCTCATCTTCCGTGTACCATTTTGAGATAATACGCACTGTTTCTTCAGGATATTTTACTGTATGGACATAGGGCGGCCTGCTTACAGTATCTGTTGGTTTATATACTGCTTCTGTTTTTTTCGCACCTGTCAGGTTACACCCGCTGCAAAACAATAAAATAACCCCTGATAATAAAAGGAACAGAGCTGATTTTCTGACCATAGTTGATATCCTTTTTTTCTTTTTTATTTTTTCAATGTTCCAAGCAGTTTTTTCGCGTTATTGTTTTCAGGATTAACTGCTATTGCCTTTTCCAGATTCATTATGCATTCCTGGATATCGCCCATTTTTCTTTGAACAATCGCAAGATTATAGAGTGCTTCATCCAGAAATGGAGGAGAGAGGGCAACAACCCTGGCAAACATCTCCTCTGCCTTATTATAGTTTTTTTTGATTGCGTATATGTAGCCCAGATTAAAAAAGGCATTAGCCATCTGAGGATCAAGTTCTATAGCGGTCTGATATGAGGCAATTGCGCTGGTATAATCCTTCTGCTCTGTATATATGCGCCCCAATAGAAAATGGCCTTGGGGGCTGTCAGGATTCATTTTTACCGCTTTCAGCAGCAATGCCTTTGCCTTCTCAGGCATGTTCTCTGAAATGGTGGAGGCCTGCCCGACTAATGACTGAGAGTATAATTCAGATACCCTTTTTCCTTCCTGAGGCGCAGTTGCCAGAATTTCCTCAAAGACAATGGCCGCTTCAGCGAATTTTTCTGCGGTAAGAAGTGCAATACCCTCCTTTAATCCGGGAGAATCGGTATCGTGTGTTAGATCACCGGAATCGGATGACCCCTCCATCGAAATGACTTTTTCATGGTCGGATGCGGAGGAAGTGTTGCTGGCAGGTTTTGAAATCGGTCTAGAAACCTTTCCGGATGCATGCCCGGAAGCCGATTCATTGCTGGAAACCTTGAAACGGAAATAATTCAATATAGGTTCAGGCCTTTTTATAATAACCAGCAATATAATTATTGATGCCATCAGAAACAGTACATAAATGGCAAACTTTGTTATCAGCTTTTTACTGTAGGGCAAATCTGCCTCAGAAAGAAGCAGAGTCTTTTCAGGCAGAAGATCGGACATCTCTGATAACTTCAGTGTGGGGCTGCTTTTTTCGCTGTTTTCTGTTTCGTAGGCCTCATCCTCATCAGCAGGCCCTTCACCAAAAAGTTTATTCATAAACCGGGCAAGGTTCCTGTAAGAAGGAATTATCGAAAGTCTGTGCATACACTTTTCAAGATCAGTCAGCATCTCTTCTGCCGATTGATACCGCTTTTCAGGATCTTTCTCCAAAGCCCTGTCAATGATCCTGCAAAGATCCTTCGGAAGCTCCCTGTTTACCTCCTGGGCAGGTCTGTATTCCGATTCAAGAACCTTGCTGAAGACGCTGTAGGTATTCTCTCCATCGAACATTCTTTCATGGGTAACCATTTCATAGAGCAGTATACCCATGGCATATATATCCGACCGGTGATCTATCTTTTCTCCCTTGGCCTGCTCCGGTGACATATATGTGATTTTACCCTTGATTGAGCCATGCTGGGTTTTATTAACCTGGGTAGCTGCCTTTGCAATACCAAAATCTATGATCTTTACCTGACCGTCATATGTTATAAAAACATTATGAGGGCCTATATCCCTGTGAATAATATTAAGGGGCTTGCCCTGGAAATCCTTAAGTTTATGAGCATAATCAAGCCCGGCGCAGACCTGGGTGGCAATGTAGAGCGCATTTCCAAGGCTCAGCAGTATTCCTTTTTCTTTATACTGCCTTGTGACAATTTTAAGATCCTTGCCATACAGATATTCCATTGCAATATAGTATGTATCATTCACACTTCCAAAATCATATATCTGTACGATATTGGGGTGCTGTAGAAACGCGGCAAGCTTGGCCTCATCGATAAAAGCCTTGATCAGGTTTGTCTCTTCAGCAAGATCCGGCAGGATTTTTTTAATGGCGACAAGCTTCTCAAAACCTTCATAACCAGAGAGTTTAGCCAGGTACAGTTCTGCCATACCGCCCTGTGCAATCCGATTCAGCAGCTTATATTTCCCGAATTGTTGATCATCCAGACCAGGCATATGGAAAACCTTACATTAATAAATGCTTAATAACAAAATCATCCAGTTCCCTGATATTACATCTCCAGTTTTTTCAGGTAGGCCTTTAGTTTAGCCTTTTCTTTTTCATTCAAATCAACAAACTGAACCCCGGCCCCCGTGTTATGGGAGTCTGCTCTTTCATAGTTATTAACTATTTTTCCTTTAAAGGAGATGACATCTCCATCAAGCTCCATCTCAAAGTCAATTATTGATCCCACTGAAAAGGGCAGCTTTTTTTCTATGAAAAAACCGCTCATACTCAGATTCGACAACATATGATAATATCTTGAATTTTCATTAAGTTCTACAGCCCATATCTGTAAATTTAATCTGGGTTGCCTGCGCCTTTCATCTTGAAATTTGGATCTGTTTTGACTCATATTTTTTCTCAGTCCTTTCTCCAAATTGACCTGTTTCAGGCAGGTTTCATACTCAGCCATCCCTAAGCGTTTTATTGATGGTCTGTAAAAGGCAGAGAATCTATAGCTTATGGCGAGAGGCTGGCATGACAGATGGAAAATGCTCTGTCAAAATAAACCTCATCACCCGCCGATGCTTGACATCTGCCTTGTACAGCTCCTTTGCCCCTGATTTTGAAGATTATGCCTTTCAGGTTTTTCATGGATGGCCTTTTCTATAAGAGCAATTATCTCTTCATCATTCTTGCCTTCACGTAAAAGAGGCATAGCGTCTAACTCTGTCTCTGAAAAGAGGCAACTCCTCAGGTGTCCATCAGCAGTAAGCCTCAGTCGGTTACATACATCACAGAAGTGGTTACTGAGCGCGCCTATAAGGCCAATCTCACCCTTTGCATTTTCTATTTTATAACGCTGCGCAGGGCCGTCCAGGCTGTTTCTCCTTTCTATGGAGACAAGAGGGCCGACATTCTGTAACCGCTCGTATATCTCAAGTATTGAAATGAATTTATCAGAGTTCCAGTTGTTGCCCCCTATGGGCATCTGCTCGATAAACCTGATATGATATGGTTTTTCAAGTGTAAGTCTTCCAAATGCCTCTATCTCATCATCATTTATCCCCTTTATGGCAACAACGTTCAGTTTTATGGGCGCAAAACCCAGCCGTTCCGCCTCCTGGATACCTTCCCATACCTGGTGAAAATAATCACGACCTGTTATCATTTTAAACTTTTCAGGCTTGAGTGAATCAAGGCTGATATTGAGCCGGGTGACTCCGCATGCCTTAATCTCCGCTGCATATTGCTTTAAGAGCACACCGTTAGTGGTAATAGATATCTCTTCAAGCCCCTCTATTTCACTCATGCTCTTTAAAAAATCAGTAAAGCCCTTGCGGACAAGGGGCTCGCCCCCTGTAAGCCTTACCTTGCGGATGCCCCTGTAGGTGGCAAGCTGAACAATCCTTAATATCTCTTCATAGGAGAGGATTTTATCATGCGGTAAAAATTCGATCCCATCTTCGGGCATGCAGTACATACACCTGAGATTGCAACGGTCTGTTATGGAAAGCCTCAGGTAGTTTATTTTTCGGTTGTTGCTGTCAACCATCATAATTCTGTTCATAATGCTGATCAACCTGTCTGTTAATAATTTTTAAAACAACGTCCCCTGCCTGCCATCCAGCAGAGGCTGAGGCGCTGATTCATACTCCAGCGGCTTTATCCTCTCCTTCAGGAGATACCGCTCAAACATCCTATTAAACTCTGTCCATGACCCCTCGGTTTTGTCCTTTGCAATGATCCTTGCTATGCCATTAACCTTGGCATCAAGGTCATCCACAAAATGCAGGACAAATGCCTCTATAAATTTGGGCTTTTTGGGTGAGCCAAACTCATACTCACCATGGTGACTCAAGATCATATGCTTGAGGAAAAGCGCGGTTTGAGCCGGGAATTTCTTTAAGGCCATTAGCTTTTCTTCAAGCATTAACACACCCATAACGAGGTGGCCTAGAAGTCTTCCCTCATCAGAGTAATCTACCACTTTCTCACATGTAAACTCCCTGATTTTACCTATGTCATGAAGAAAGGCCCCTGTTACAAGTAGGTCCGCGTCCAGTTCAGGATACTGCATGCACACCTGTTTTGCCATGCGGCACACTGAGAGGGTATGTTCAAGCAGCCCACCTATATAACTGTGATGGAAATTCTTTGCAGCAGGCGCCTCCCTGAACCTTGTGATAAAACTGTGATCAGATAAAAATAAGTTTATCAGGTCCCTCATGTCAGGGTTTTTTATACCCCGCACAATCCCTTTAAGCTCCTTGATCATGCCCAGGGGGTCATTGGGTGTGGCCTCAAGAAATATGGAAGGGTCATCACACCTGGTTTGGGAAAGCCCTGATAGTGTAAGCTGCACCTGGTTCCTGTATAAAACCGCTTTTCCTGTAACCGCAATAATATCCCCCTCTTTAAAAAGGGAGCCAAGCCCCTCTGCGTTATCCCATACCCTTGCCTCTATATCACCCGTCTTATCAGAGAGGGTCAGGCTCAGAAAGGTTGCACCTGTCTTGGTCTGACCCGCCTTTTTGACCCTGACCATGTAGATATCATTTACAGGGGTATCCTCTTTTATATCCTTAACCCAGAGGTGATCACCTGCAGGGGTCACCTGCTTTTCCTCATTAGTCATCAAAATTTCCTTCAGGGCCTTTGGCTGAGGAGATATCTGCTGCACGCTTCCTGATCTTTTCCTCTGTCCATTCAGCAGGGTTTTCTATGGGTTTTGCCTTTGGCCCGAGGTTGTATGACCCGGCCTTAATTATGGCATCTATTGCAAGGGGCGCTGTATCCTTTGCGTTAAAGACATTTACCAGAAGATCATATACGAAATCCTCCACACCCTTTGCCATCCTCTCCCTGTACTCCTTTGCCTGTCCAAGTATCTTGTTTTCAAAGGGGAGATTCAGTTTTTTATAATCACCTGCCTTTAAAGACTTGGACTTGGCATATTCAACCATTTCATTCCAGAGTGCATCAGAGAGGCCATCAGTGGGCACCTTTACAAACTCCTTGTTTTCATCCAGATAGGCATTGCCATATTCGTTAACCTTTACGCCCCATGAGATCATCTGGAGGGCTGTTGCCACGTTTGCCTTTGTTGTTGCTGTCTCTGCCGCTATCTTCCTGAGCCTGTCAGAGTTATTGCCTGATGTGCCGTGCTGTGCCCCGGAGATCTTGTAGGGGGCGAGAGCCTTATGGATATCGGCTGTCAAATCTAGCTGGATACCTGCATCGCTTGCCTCTATGCCGTGGGTTGTGCCGTTATTGAGTGCGATCCAGTCAGGTGAAATGCCGTGTGCATTCAGCCCCTGGATAAGAAACTTTGCCTCGGCAACTGTTGAGAGACCCTCCTTGCCCTTGATCTCACCCACCTCTGTCTCATAACCTGCCCATTGGGGGATATAGGGGTTTAGGGTAATATTTGCCAGCAGGTTTTCATCATCAGGCATATGGGATGCATCAATAGCTATGGATGTCATGCCCGCATCAAACATGCTCGGTATCTCGGTTTTTGCAATCTCTATATCCTTGGCCGATTTTATACCATAATGGTCTGCATGGATGGCTACAGGTATGGTGATATTAAGTTCATTACATATATCATCCACAAACCTTGCAAGGTTCCAGAAGGTCACGGCGCAATATGAGCTTGAGCCGCCTTCGGACTTTGCAATCTCAATGATGATCGCTGCGTTTGCCTTCTGGGCAGCCATAAGTGTGCCCACTATTACTGGAAGGCTCCTTCCGTTTGCCGCTATGGTCATTGCCTTGCCCTTTACCATGAGCGCTCTGTCTATCACCTTGCCGCTTACAATAAGTGCCCTTGAGTTGGGGAATAATTTCTTTATGTTTGGGGGCCTGCCTATTTCCAATGCCTTTTCAAAAGCCTTGCTCTGATCAGCCATCATATCCTCCATGTTTAGTTAATATTTGAATATTGTTGATTAATTTACTAAACCGCCATAAAAATGCATATTAATAAAAACGCGGGTAGAATATAATATTATGATACCAATTGTCCACAATTGATTAATAAAGGAGATATATATATAGATATCCAGCTTGTACTGTCCGGCACAGATAATATGGGATGGAAACCCTTAAAAGGATGTAAACGCCCGGCATCAGGCTTTGACATGGATGAGGACATAGGGTTTTTCAATGATGGGCCGGATGTTTTTATCCCTGTACGACCGGGCTATTTTGTGATCTTTACCCCAGACGATGCACACATGCCCCTTATTGGTGAGGGGGAACTCCACAAGATAGTAATAAAAATTGCCGCTGAAGAGTAAGGAGGTAACTTGTTTCTTAAAAGTGTTATCCAGGTGTGATTTTTTGAGCTACAATCCCGGCAACCGCTTTTTCTTCTCCCATAATACCCTCATGGTACCTGAGCACCCTGAAACCCATGAACAGTTCAAGAAGCTCATTATGGTTAAGGAGATGGTCAGGATTTTTTGGTTTACCAAACTGTGCCTGATCAACAATATAGGTCTCATATACTATAATGCCCCCCTGTCGAAGACCTTCTCTTATAAATGGAAAGAGAGACCTCTGAAGGTAGTTAAAGCAGATAATAACATCATAGGCATGCTTCATGATAAATGGCATTTTTTCCAGGTCGACGAGCAGTGCTGTTATATTGACCCCCTTTTCACTGGCCAGTTCATTTGCCATGCTGATAGCATCCTGTGAGTTATCTATCCCCTCAACATCAAACCCCTTCTGTGCAAGATACACGGAGTTTCTCCCCTCTCCCATTGCTATATCAAGCACCTTTCCCTTTGGAAGGAGAAGGATATTTTCAACCAGAAATTCTGATGGTGTATTGTTGTGGGTATGCATGATTTTTGTCCTTTATTTACAATTTACCGAAATCAAACCCCTCATCAAGTATTTTATCCTTGAACTTCGAGACATCTATCTTTGATGATATCAGCTTTGTTATTTTTGGAAAAACCTTTGTGTCACCCAGCATGATACACCCGATTATCCTGCCATCCTCCAATACCACCTTTTTATAGGATTTATCATCCATCTTTATCTTTGATTCATATTTGTTATCCGTATCTATGTTGCCGCTTGAGGCAAGGTCAATGCCAGCAACCTTGAGGGTGTTTGACATGGTTGTGCCCGTATAAACAATATCCTCACCGGCCATGTTTGCACCGGCAACCTTACCCTGCTCCATTGCAGCAGGCCAGATACCATAAGAGATGCCATTAAATTCCGCACAGTCACCAGCCGCAAAAATATCCAGCTTGTTTGTGCTCAAATGGCCGTTTATCTTTATCCCCTTATCACAATCAAGGCCAAGGGCCTTTGCCAGCTCCATATTTGGCCTTACACCGGCAGATATGATAACCATACGTGCAGGCAGTGTTTCTCCGCCGGCAAGGCGTACAGCCTTTACCTCTTCACCCCCCTCTATGGCCTCGGTCTTTGCATCAAGCCTGAATGAAAGGCCCATCGTTTCCATAATGGCTTGAAGCCTCTTTGCCCCCTCCACATCAAGCTGCCTTGGAAGGAGCCTTGGGGCAAACTCCACAACAGTCACACTCTTTCCCATCTTTCTTAAGGCATTGGCTGCCTCAAGGCCAAGGAGTCCCCCTCCTATAACAACCGCATCCGTTATGTTGCGGCTGTACTCCATGATCCTTTCTGCATCCCTGATATCACGTATGGCAAAAACCCCATTTATCTGCGACCCGTTTATGGGCGGTATAAATGAATGGCTCCCGGTTGCAATAAGGAGCCTGTCATAGGATATGGTTTCACCACTCTCTGTAATAACATGCTTAACAACAGGATCAGCCCCTGTTACCCTTGTATCGAGCATAAGCCCTATATTGTTATCCATGTACCATGAACCCTTTTTTGCCATGAGTACATCCTGCCCAATATCACCGCTTATATATTCGTTCAACCTGATCCTGTAATAAAAGGGGAGAGATTCATCTGTAACAATGGTAATGTTGCCTCTATTATCATATTTACGTATACTCTCGGCAGCTGAAGCGCCTGCCACACCGTTACCTATAATCAGATACTGAGCCATATTGACACCTCGGAATAATTTTTATTGTTATTTTTAACTGCCCTTTTTCTTTGCTTGTTTATTACTGCTCCCTTCCTCTTCCCTGCCAAATTTATTCAGACCCTCTGCAAGGTTTTTTAATCTTTCGTTAACCATGTAATTTATAGTATCTCCAGGGTATGAGCCATCAGGTTTTTTCTCTCCTGCCGGTTTACCTGTAAGTATCTCGATACCCTCATCTATGCTTTTTACCGCATACACATGAAATTTACCCTTTTTTACCGCACCTATCACATCCTTCCTGAGCATAAGGTCTTTAAGGTTGGTCTCAGGGATCATTACCCCCTGCTTACCGGTGAGCCCCTTTCTGCTGCAGCAGTCAAAGAAACCCTCTATCTTCTGATTTACACCCCCTATGGGCTGGACCTCACCCTTCTGGTTTACTGATCCTGTTACCGCAACATCCTGTCTGACAGGCACATCTGCAAGGCTTGAAAGGATGGCATAGACCTCTGTTGACGATGCGCTGTCACCATCAACACCCCCGTATGACTGCTCAAATGCAATGCTGGCGCTTATGGTAAGGGGTTTGTCCTGTGCATATTTTTCACGCAAATACCCGCCCAGTATAAGCACCCCCTTGTTATGGGTGCTTCCTGACATGTCAGACTCCCTCTCGATATTGATTATGCCTGCCCTGCCCATGGATGTGGAGGCGGTTATCCTTGAGGGTTTCCCGAACATATAGTCCCCGAGGCTGTATACCGCAAGGCCATTTACCTGGCCTACCTTCGTGCCGTCAATATCTATCATCAGGGTGCCCCGGTCTATTTGCTCCTGGATCTTTTCCTCTATCATGTTTGTCCGGTATATCCGGGAGTTAATGGCCTCTTCAACATGGCCTGACATGACTGTTTTCTTTTTATCCTTACCTGCCCAGTAATCCGACTCCCTTATGATATCGCTGAGCACGGGAAAACCTGTTGATATCTTCTCCTGCCTGCCAGCCTCTCTCACCGCCTGTTCCACAAGGGCTGCAACCGCGCCCCTGTCAAAGGGTTTTAACTTTTCTTCCTTTGTCTTCATCCTGATGAATTCAGCGAACTGCTGTATTGCCCTGTCATCCCTGTCCATGACAGTATCAAACTCAGCCCTCACCTTGAATATCTTTGGGACATCTTCATCCAGACTCATTAAAAGATTATAGATATAACTGTCAGAGATCAGCACTACCTTTACATCCATATCTATAGGCTCAGGCTTGATCCCTGTTGTTGTAAAGAGATAGAATGGGTCATATGTCTCTATCTGCATGGACTTGTTTTTGAGTGACCTTTTTAACGCGGGCCATACGCCGGGCTCCCTTGCCGCATCAAGGAGGTTGAGTACAAGAAATCCCCCGTTTGCCTTTATTAAAGAGCCTGCCCTGATCCTGGAAAAGTCTGTTCGCCATATGCCGCTTCTGTCAACGATCCTCTCTATGCTCCCGTACAGGTTCTGGTATGATGGGTTGTTCTCCACTATAACAGGCGGCCCCTTTCGGTCAGAGTTATCAACAAGCAGATTTACATGATATATTTCAAAGGGGTTTCCCTTTGCGGCCATGAGAGGCACTCCTCCGGGATACATCTCCTGCTGCCCGCTCATGAATATCTGGAGGTTTTCACTCATATCCTCGACTGTGCCGTTTAAAAAGGTCTCCACCTTTTTTGACTTATAGCGTCCTTTAATGGGTGCAACCAGTTCATTTGCCATGCTGAGAAAGAGCACCCTGTCCATCTCCTCGGTATTCTGCTGTATCTCCTTTTGCAGCTCCCTGAGCTCAATAAATATCTGCTCTATCTCCATGCGCAGGACAGCATATTTCTTCTTCATCTCCTCAAACTCCGCCTTTGGGAAACGGCCCTTCTCCACCATCTGCTCCACCTGGTCAATATGCGTGGGCTGGCCATCAACAAGCGGGGCAACCTCTGGTCTCTTTACCTGGCCCATCTGGACATCCACAAGGGTGAACCCCTCATCCCTTACCTTTTTATCCAGCTCCTTGAAAAACCCCTTGCCCTTTCTTTCATACTCCTCCATGATCTCCTTTTTCCGGTTTATATAGTCCTGCCCCTCAAAAAGGCGGGGCACCTCCCTTTTAAGGGTCTCTATGAGGTTATGTATATCCTTTTTGTATCTTTTCCCCTGGCCTGCCTTTAATTTTATAAGCACCGGCTCATCCGGGTTTTTGAAATTATTTACATAACAGAGATCATCCGGCACCCTGCCGCTTTTATCCGATATCTCATGAAGAAGTTTTTTTACTGTGGCGAGCCTGCCTGTACCGGCCGGGCCTGTTACAAATATATTGTATCCGGCGTGGTTCATGCCTGCGCCAAACCTGAAGGCATCAACCCCCCTCTTCTGGCCGATTATCTCAGTTAATGGTTCAAGGTCATCTGTTGTTTCAAATGTAAGTTTCTTTAGATCAAGCGTCCATCTCAGCGCTTCTGCTTTAACTTCCCTGTCTGTTTTCTTTGCGGGCATATACCCTCCATGTTAACCTGCGTGAATATTATAATAATTTAACTGAGTCTTACCCTGACTCCCCTTTTTTCCTCTCCCGAATACATGGGCATAACAATCTGCAAAACATCGTTTTCATATGTGGCCCTAACCTTTGAAAGGCATATCCGCCTGTGTATAGGGATTGACCTTGAAAAGGTGGGTTTCCTTTTTTCAATCAGGTGATGATTTTCATCGCCGCTTGCTCTCTCCTGTACTCCCCTGCCTTCTATTGATATGACATTACCTGTTATGGTTATCTCTATCGCATCCGGATCAATACCGGGCATATCTATACTCAGGATAAGCTCATTATCCGTTTCAACCAGATCATAATCTCTCCTTTTCAGCATGTCACCAGTGGATGAAAGATGCTTGAACTCAACAAGCATCCTTTCCATCATGCTGTCCATATCCTTCTTAAGCCTGTTTATTTGCCTCTTTTTCCAGATCACAAGCTCAGGCATTATCACCCTCCTTTTTTATACAGGGGTTTTCTGTAATTTGAATATGACTGTAAAAAGGCCATACCCCTTGTTTTGAGTGATTCAATATTTACTGAATGATGTTTTTTAAAGCCATTTTAGCATCTGCACCCCTATCCTCCAAGTGAAAAGTTTTTATTAATCCGGGGAAGGTGTTATGCCCTGTTTATGAATCCTTGACAGAAATTCGCATACGGTTTATTTCTGTCACACAGATATTAATATGAAAGGTGCAACATGAATACAAACATGACCCGTGAAAGGGCAGAAAAGATACTTGATATAAAAAGGAAAATGGCAGTGAGAGGCCTCTCCTATGCGGAAAAGCTGCTTTATCTGCATCAGGCAGAGGATGAGATTAATAAAACCCGTGTGCCCGGAAAAGACATAATAAAGTTATACCCTGACCGCGTTGCCATGCAGGATGCCACAGCCCAGATGGCAATGCTTCAGTTCATACAGGCACAGAGGGAAAAAAGCCAGGTGGATGCCACCATACACTGCGACCACCTGATAACCGCAGAACATGGAAATGCTCCTGACCTTGAAAAGGCAACAGACACAAACAGAGAGGTATATGATTTTCTCGCAACTTCCGCCCTTAGATACGGGATAGGGTTCTGGGGCCCGGGTTCAGGTATCATACACCAGGTATTGCTTGAAAATTACGCAAGGCCGGGGCTTCTCATGATCGGTACGGACTCCCACACCCCTAATGCAGGGGGGCTTGGGGCGCTTGCCATTGGCGTTGGGGGAGCAGACGCAGCAGAGGTTATGGCAGGGCTTCCCTGGGAAACCACATTTCCATATATTATCGGTGTAAGGCTTAAGGGGCGGCTTAAAGGCTGGGCCACTGCAAAGGATGTAATACTGGAGATGTTAAAGAGGCTTACAGTAAAGGGGGGGACAGGCTGCGTATTTGAGTATTTTGGCGAGGGGGCTCAAGGCCTTTCAGTGACCCAGAAGGCCACTATTACCAATATGGGTGCAGAGCTTGGCGCAACCTCATCCCTGTTTGTATATGATGATTCGATGAATGCATATTTACAGAATGTGGGCCGTTATGGAGATTTAGAACAGACAAGGGAATTTTCTGATATCCTGAAACAGGATGATATCTGCTTAACCGAGCCTGAAAAGGTGTTCCACAAAATTATCGATATTGATCTTGATAAGATAAGGCCCGCCCATTCAGGCCCCTATACCCCTGACCGGGTCACAGCGGTCGCCGATTTCAAAGAGCTTGTATCAGCTGAAAAATGGCCTGAAGAGGTCTCTGCGGTTCTTATAGGCTCATGTACCAATTCATCATATTCTGATCTTTATGCTGTTGCGGAGATACTGCGTCAGGCAGAGGAAAAGGGGCTGAAGATAAAGGCGCCTTTTCTCTTAAGTCCCGGCTCATTAAGGATATATGAAACCATAAAAAGAGACGGTATACTTGATACCCTGATAAATGCAGGGGCAATAATCCAGGCATCTGCATGCGGGCCGTGTATTGGTCAGTGGAACAGGAGAGATATCAAGAAGGGTGATCCAAATACCATATTCACCACCTTTAACAGGAACTTCAGGGCAAGGAATGACAACAACCCTGAGACTGTTGCCTTTCTCACCTCACCGGTGCTTGCCGCTGCTATAGCTCTCTCAGGTAAAACAGCCTTTAACCCTGAAACAGATATACTCATCGCAAAAGACGGTACAGGCTTTATGCTTGAACCGCCAAGCCCTCCGCCCCTCCCAGAAAAAGGGCTTGTTGAATCAACCAGACACTTTGTGCCGCCGGACCCTTTAAAAGGTTCGGTAGAAATAGCTATGAATCCTGCCTCTGACAGGCTTGAGCTTTTAAAACCCTTTGAAAAGTGGGATGGAAAGGATTTTATTAATCTCCCTGTGCTGGTAAAAACAAAGGGTAAGACAACAACAGATCATATCTCACCTGGCGGTGAATGGCTTAAATACAGGGGCCATATAACCAATATCTCAAAAAATATGCTCATGGGCGCAGTAAACGCCTTTACAGGTGAAACAGGGCATGGGACAAATATTGTTACAAGTGAAAAGGGGGTGCCATTTCATAAGCTGGCCCTTTTTTACAGGGAGCACACGGGCGGTTTTGTTATTGTTGGTGATGAAAACTATGGTGAGGGTTCAAGCCGTGAACATGCGGCCATGAGCCCCAGGTTTATGGGGGCAAAGGCGGTAATAACAAGGTCATTCGCACGAATACATGAGGCAAACCTGAAGAAACAGGGGATTCTGCCCCTCACCTTCAGCTCGCAAGCGGATTATGAAAAGATAGAGGAGGCTGACAGGATAAGCCTTATTGATTTGTCTGGCCTGAAACCGGGTAAACCTGTAAATGCATACCTGACAAAAAAGGATGGATCAAAGTTGGAACTTATGCTCAGACATACACTTACAGAGGAACAGATTGCCTGGTTCAGGGCGGGCTCTGCGTTGAATGCATTGAATTGTGATATATAAACCTGATGCAGGTAATAACCTGTAGAGACGGGTTTTAAACCCGTCTCCAGGATGCTGGAACAAACCCTTAAACACCAGGAAATAATATCCTTATATATGTCTCAAAAAACATTGCCACCATTTGAAGATTCGCCTCCCTTGTCTGATGATGATTATCATCTGCCTCTTACTGCATGGGAAGAGTATGATAACCTCCCCGAAAAAAACAGGGCCAATAAAAAGGAGCAGGCAGATATCAAGGCAGAGGATGTGAAATCCTGCAAGGCAGACCCTGATGAACTACTTAAAAGGATATTTCATTTTGCATCATTCAGGCCATATCAGAAAAGTGTGTGCGATGCGGTAATAAGCGGAAAAAATCTATTGCTGGTAATGCCGACAGGATCTGGTAAGTCCCTCTGTTACCAGCTCCCCGGTATTGCAAGGGGAGGGACAACCCTTGTGGTAAGCCCTCTGATAGCGCTTATGGAGGATCAGACCGCAAGTTTAAGGGAGAGGGGGGTCAGGGCTGAACGCATACACTCCGGCAGGGCACGGCATGAGTCACGGGAGGTCTGTCGTAAATACCTTGCAGGCGCACTTGATTTTTTGTTCATCGCACCTGAAAGGCTCTCTGTTCCCGGGTTCCCCGAGATGCTCGCTAAAAGAAAACCTGTGCTTATCGCTGTTGATGAGGCGCACTGTATTTCACAGTGGGGCCATGACTTCAGGCCTGATTACCGCCTCTTAGGTGAAAGGCTCCCTCTCCTCATGCCCGCGCCTGTTATTGCCATGACAGCAACCGCCACTCCAAGGGTGCAGGAGGATATTGTAAGACAGCTTAATATCCCTGATGCGCAGATGCACATACACGGCTTCAGGAGGACAAACATTGCCATAGAGGTAATTGAGATAGCCCCTTCTGAAAGACCAGGGAAGGTCAGGAATATCCTCCTTGATAAAACAACCCTGCCGGCAATAGTGTATGCGCCAACTCGCCAGAAGGCGGAAGACCTTGCGGAGGATCTAAAGGATATGCTCAAGGTGGAGCCATACCATGCAGGCATGCCAGCTGAGAAAAGGGAGAGGGTGCAGACAGGCTTTCTTTCAGGGGAGCTGGATGTAATTGTAGCCACCATTGCCTTTGGTATGGGTATAGATAAACCTGATATCCGAACTGTAATACATACGGCCATGCCGGGCACCCTTGAGGGATATTACCAGGAGATAGGCAGGGCAGGGAGGGACAGTAAACCATCAAGGGCCATACTTTTACAATCATACGCTGACAGACATATACACCTGTTTTTTCATGAAAAGAGTTACCCTGAAGAGGGTGTGCTTAGCAGGGTCTTTAAAAAACTTACAAATGATAAGATTCCCCTTGAAAGGCTGCGCAAGGAGCTGGATATGGAAGAGGAGGAGTTTGACAGTGCAGTGGAAAAACTCTGGGTACACGGAGGCGCAAAGGTAACCGCCGGTGACATTATAGAAAAGGGTAAAGGCGGATGGAATGTATCATACCTGAGGCAGAAGGATCACAGGCTTAAACAGATAGATGAAATGACCAGGTTTGCAGGCTCCTTTTCATGCCGCATGCTTTATCTTGTCAACCACTTTGGAGACAGGGAGGATAAAAAAGGCCCCTGCGGTATATGTGACTACTGCGCCCCTGTAAAGGCTGCAACTTCTTTAACCCGCATACCTGACAGGCTGGAGCAGGCATACATTGTTGATATTATGAGCCAGTTAAAATCAGCAGGGAGCTTGAGCACAGGAAGGTTGTACAGCTCTGTATGCCCCGGTGAGACCTATCCAAGGGATAGCTTTGAAGGGCTGTTAAGGGCCATTTTAAAGGTCGGGCTTATAACATTGAGCGATGAGAGCTTTGATAAGGATGGGGAGACCATACATTACAAGAGGGCGAGCCTCACCCAGGAGGGTTACAGGTTTAACAGGGAGGATGTCAAGGGGCTTCAGGTAACATTAAATGTGCCACAGGAAAAAAGAAGGCCAGCACAGTTCAGGTTACGTAAACCCGGCAAAGAGTCAAGGCCAGTATCCAAGGCAGGGGTTGAAAACAGCGACCTCAATAACAGGCTCAAAGCATGGAGAAACAGCCTTGCAAAAAAAAGGGGCATCCCTGCCTTCAAGATATTTTCCAATAATGTGCTTAACAACCTGTGCGCTGACCTCCCCACAACAGAGGATGAACTGCTTATGGTATCAGGTGTAGGGCCATATTTCGCTGAAAAATATGGAAAAAAGGTGATAGAGATAATAAAGGATTATCTGAGAGAAAATGGGGAGAGGGGATAAGGGTTAAAGGGGTCGAGTGAAATAATATGGTACAAAAAGATAAGGTAAATATGCAGGACTACATCAGATATACTGAGATGGCAAAGACACTCGGAATGGTAAACGCCATCCTGATAAAACCTGATGATATATTTTTTGATATCAGGGCGGTGCTCAAGTGCCGTTGGGGATGTGAGGATTTTAATAAGCAGACCATAAAGTGCGGGACCCGGAACGTCTCGTTTGAAGAGGGCATACGCATGATAAAATCCTATAAGGATATACTGATGCTCCATGCCCATGACGTAACTGATCTGAGCAGGGCAATTATTGAAATCGAAAGGGCCGCCTTTCTGGATGGCTTCTATTTTGCCTTTGGGATCAGGTATTGCAGGCTGTGTAAACACTGTGCGGTTGATGAGGGAAAGGATTGCCCCACACCTCAAAAGATAAGGCCGTGTGATGAGAGCCTGGGGATTGATATATATAAAACCGCCAGAAACAAGGGTCTGCCATGTAATGTGCTTAAGGATAAAGATGATGTGCAGAACAGGTATGGTTTTGTGCTTATTGATTGAGGGCGAATAATTATTCGCCCCTGCAGGTTGTTTGATAAAACCGGTATAAAAAACGTAGGGGCGAAAAATTTTTCGCCCCTACAAGTTGTAATAAAAATCCACAAAAACAAAAATCTATCTATTAATCCAAAATGTCTGATTAAAGCATATTCTCAGTCCGGCTTATAAGGTCATTCTGATTATCTAGCCCAAGTTCCACAAAATAGGCTGAATAACCTGCAATACGCACAACAAGGTCGCGGTATTTCTGCGGGTCAGCCTGCGCCTCGCGCATGGTATCGCTCCCCACAATATTATACTGGATCTCTGCGCCCCCCATATTAAAATATGTCTGTGACATCATGCGGAGCTTGGAAAGCCCCTCCTCATTACTTACAGCAGTTGGGTGTATCTTGAGATTTACGCATACACCGTCCATAAACTTGCTGTGGTCATAGCACAGCTCGCTCAGACATACAGCGGTCGGCCCCTTTTTATCACGGCCCTGTACAGGTGATGCAGCATCCGCTATGGGTTCCCCAGTCTTTCTGCCATCAGGTGTTGCCCATGTTGTATATCCCTGGCCCACATGATCCGCAGCGCTGTAAAGCCCAGATTTATATACCTTTGCCCGTTCGCTGGAGCACTGCTGGCATACATCATAATATGTGTCTATCACCCATCTCATCATCTCATCGGCATATGGGTCTGCATTCCCGAAATGGGGCGCCTCATGGATTACGCGCTGCCTTAAATCCTCATACCCCTCCCAGTTTTTAAGAACTGCATCCAGCATCTCTTTAGCTGTACAGATTTTTTTATCAAAGATCATGTAGTTTATGGCTGAAATGGAATCAGCAATAGTGGCAAGCCCTGTTGCGGTGCCGCCAAAGGAGTTGTATTTGCACCCGCCCCATGTGGCGTCCAGCCCCTTTTCCATGCACCCATCCATGGATATGGAAAGCCCTGCCTCAGGTGCATTGTACTGGATGATATACTCCACATAGTTATCAATGGTTACCTGGAGTTTCATCACATGCTCAAGCACCCGCCTGTAGGCCCTCTTTACATCCTCAATGGAGTTCATCTCATAAAGGTAGCCTGTCTTAACGCTGCTCTCTTCATTATTAAAGGGGTTGATGCCATTATTTATTGCCATGTCAAGCACAACACCGTGATGTATGCTTGCATAGGGCGGCGAAATACCATTGCATGCAGGGTAGTCATTGCCAGCGCCTACTATCTCCTGGCAGCCTATTATTACATAATCACGCGCATCTTCCTGTGTAAAACCAAGCTCCCTGATAAGCCCGGGGATTATCACATCATCATTCTGGAACAGGGGCAACCCACCGCAGACCATGGATGTCCTTAATGCGAGGTCCCACAGCTCCTGCGGTGTATCTTTATGGATCCTTAAGGATATGGTGGGGTCATGAACCTTGAGCCTCGCTATTGAGTCAAGCACCATGTATGTTATGGGGTTGGAGGCATCCTTCCCGGTTTTGGGGTCAATACCGCCGATCGTGGTATGCTGGTATGTGTTTCCTACGCCTACTATTGTAACAAGCTTTCCAAAGCCACCGCCATAAAAGCAGTTTGCCTTTAGAAAAAAGGCGTCCAGGTATTCCTGCGCCTGATCCATTGTAATGCGGCCTGCCTCAAGGTCTGCCTTAAGATAGGGCCAGCAGTACTGGTCCAACCTCCCAAAGGCAGGGCCGGGGAAAAGTGTCTCTGAATAAAGGTAAAGCTGGTACATCATGGTGAGCTGTAATGCCTCCCAGAATGTTCGGGCCGGGTTTTCAGATATCCAGTTGAGCCCGTCACCCATCATCATCAGCTCTTTTTTGCGGGTTTCATCCTTGCAGGTTTCTGCCTTTCGATAGCATTCCTCCCCATATCGTTTGATAAGTATTGTGAGGGCATCACATGAGATAACAGCAGACTTGTAAAAGAGATATCTTTTTGTCTTGTCGCCCATGAGATTGCCGTTATTCGCATCTATCCATTCCTGTGCCTGTTTCCTTATGGCGCGGATCCCCATGTTGATGAGTTTTTTGTAACCGGGGGAGAGGTGGCCTGTCTGCATCATTATAAGCGGGGCGCCGGTAACATTCTTGCTTACATTCAGCCTGCACAGCTCATCATATCCATCCGGCTGCCATGCGTCTGCTATCCTTGTGTAGGTGCGTTCGTTCCAGTAATCTGCAACACCCTTTAATTTCTCCACGTCTTCGGGGGATATAGTCATCTTTACGATATCCTCTTCAGGGTTGTGGTAGAGGCCGTCCTCTTCAAGAAGCCATGCGCCCGGCTGCGATGGGTCATTTGAGTAGATCTCTGTCTGGATCCCTGTCCATTCAGGGACAAAGGTGCTGCCCAGAAAATACTCTCCCCTGTTTGCCACAATAACCTCAAAGTCCTCTACCCTGATCCGCTTCTTTTTACAGTATTCAAGCATGGCAAGCGGCTTTTTAATAACCGGGACAATATGCTCATATTTTTTATATGCCTCAGCCATGATAATGGCCCTTTCAGCATCATTTTGAATGACACGGTCGCGTATCAGCTCCCTCATGCGTTGAATGCGGGGTGAGATTGATCTTGATTTATACATCCTGGAATACTCCTTATTAATTTAAACCTTGAAAAATATAATATTATGTTAACCTGTAAGTGTCAATATCCTGTCACCTGGCTTATTCCAATATAGTAACCCAAGCTAATTCTCAAAATATTAAAGTCAAATAACCTTTAAGCCTAAAGTCTAAAGCCTATAGCCTGATTTCCTTCGCCCCTACTTTTTATCCAGCTCTTCTCTTACGGCCATGCCGAGGGTTTCCATATTTACAGGTTTTTTAATAAATGTACCTGCACCAAGCCTCTGGGTCTCTTTTACATCATCTGTTTCAGCAAACCCGCTTGCTATAATGGCCTTTTGTCCCGGGTGCATTCTTATAATATGCTCATATGTCTCTCTTCCACTCATTCCCGGTTCCATAATCATATCAAGTATAATCAGGTCTGCCCTGTTTTTTGAAAGATATTCGATTGCCTCTTCACCGCTCCCAACTGCTACAGGTTTATAACCCAGGTAATCAAGCATGCTAGTGAATATCTTGCGCTGTGTATCCACATCATCAACTATAAGTATACTTTCACCGTGCCCCTGATAACCCTTAAGAAAGGTTTTATCCTGATCCCTCTTTATCTCTTCAAGTGTTTCAGGAAAGTATAATTCAAATTTAGTACCCCTGGGGCTTGTCAAAACATCTATATACCCGTCATGTTCCTGTACCGAATTCCAGACAATGGCAAGCCCAAGCCCTGTGCCGCTACGGCCCATCTGCTTTTTTGAATAGAATGGCTCAAATATCCTTTCAAGGTCTTTTTGCGCTATTCCCTTGCCATTATCCTCCACAGAAAGAACAGCATATTCACCAGGTTTAACAACCTCATAACCCCTTATACTGTGATCCAGATACCTGTTTTCTGTCTTGATCAATATTTTACCATGGGTACTGTCTATAGCCTCTGCTGCATTAAAAACAAGGTTCATCAGGCTTTTACCAATATGTACCGGTGCACCCTTTATATTGTGAAGATTCTCATCAAGCTCTGCTGTTATTGCAATACCGGGATGATATTCCATAAGCCGTCTATTCTCTGCTGATTCAAGATACCGGTTTACTATCCTGTTAAGGTTCATGGGCTCTTTTTCTATGGCAACCCCCCTTGCAACAGTGAGAAGGTCCTGAACAATGGCAACTGCCCTTTTACCTGATTCGTGAATGGTTTCAATAGGTTTTCTCAAACCGCTCTCCTGTGGCAGATCCATCAGTATCAGTTCCGGGTAACTGACAATACCTGAGAGGACATTATTCAGGTCATGGGCAACTCCGCCTGCCATAAGCCCCAGTGATTCCATCTTTTTGGATCGGGATCTCTGTTCCTCTATCATTCTCCTTGTTTCCTCGGTCTGTTTACGGTCAGTTATATCAAGCGCAAGTGATAATAGCAGAGGTTGGCCATTTATGGTTATTGTGGTCAGGTGTATCTCAACCGGGAAGGGGGTGCCGTCCTTCCTGGTATTAATGCTCTCAAAGACATAACTCCCCTTTATGTCGAAATGCCTGCCTACCATCTCCTTTTGCTGATCTGTATACTCAACAGGGTCAATATCCTTTATGTTCATGGAAAGGAGCTCTTCACGTGTATAGCCGATCATTTTACACCCGATATCGTTTACCAGACGATAATTGCCTTTGCGGTCATTAACAAAGACCCCGACCGGTATTCTTTCGAGGATTGTTCTCAATTGCTCCTCGCTTTCAAGCAGGGCCTTTTCCGTCTCTTTCCTTTTATTAATATCATCCAAAAGTTGGGAATTTACAGATTCAAGGCTACGTGACCTTTCATCAAGCCTTTCAAACAGGCTTTTAAATTCATTTGCAAGAACACCTATCTCATCATTTCTGGCAACAAGATCAGGCATCTGCCGGTTATCATTTCTTGTTTTAATCACATTATCCTTGAGCCTTAAAACCGGTTTGACAACCAGCCAGTGAATTAAGAGGCTCATTGCAACAAGGGCAGACAGCATTGTAACTAAAAAGGATATAGTTGCATAACGGATTGTGGAATAGCCGGTTTTTACTATTTTCCTCTGGAATTCCGATTTGAATATAAGGGCGTTTTTACCAGTAATATCAGGGAGAGCAGAGTAGATATTAAGCAGATCCAGCTCAGGGTCAATATCAAGCAAATAGATGAATTTATTAGTTTTAACAGCCTGCTTTAAAATTGACTCAGACTTTTCATCCTGTTTGGTATATCTCTTTAAATCCATCCTTATCTGCTCGGACACCCTCTCTATAAAGGCATCATCTATACGCTTGCCCATAATGATTGTTCCCTTAGCAGGTCCCCTGTTTTCACTTGTGAGAACCGGTCGTGAACTCACAATAAATACACCTGCCGGGGTAAAATAGAGGCCTGAGGCACCCTTTTCCTGAACAGGCGTATTATCAGACTCAAAGGCCCTGAATGGGTGATTTATGCTTATGGTTTTACCAATAAATTCATTAAGTTTAAGCTCCTCCTCAGTTGATAAACCCTGTGTCCCCCCCCATATGATTTTCCCATATTTTGAAACAAAATAGATAAGGTTAAGCTGATTGTTTTCCAAGGTCGATGGGGTAAGATTTGTGCTGACATATTGATCTGAAGGTGACTGGACAAATTCATAGGTATCATCCCATGCAGACCAGTCATTCAGCAGTGAATCAAGGAATTTGATCTCCCTGTTTAATGCCTCTCCTATTCTGACTGCATTATCTGTTGCATTTTCTTTTTCCAGTGACAAAAAACCAGGAAAGATAATAAACTGACGGAGATAGAAATCGACAATGCCCAGAAGAATAAAAATCACAGATACAATTATGGCAGCCTTTATTTTTAATGACATTTTTACTTCCTTAGCGTTATATTATATATCGTCTGTATCTGGCGGTAGAAATCTGAGGCTTTACAATCTTATTTATTTAACCCCCGCACAAAGATACTAATATTTATCAAATATATATCGACAACTTTTTATTAAAAATTAAATTAAAGGCTCAATATGAAAGCGGATCTGCATCTACATACATGCGCATCGGACGGCACCTGGAGGCCTGAAACACTGATAAAAAACCTTATTCAGACCGGAATAGGTATATTTGCTGTAACAGATCACGACTCTGTTGAAAATATCCCTGCGGTTTCCGACCTCGCAGAGAAAAACAGGCTTCATTATATAAGGGGTGTAGAGGTAAGTACAACAGAAAATGGAAGAATATTTCATATACTTGGTTACAATATTGACCCTGAAAACAGCGCCCTTAATAAAATACTGATGCTTAATCGTAACAATCTGGAAGAGAGGAATTTAAAAAGCATAATAAAACTCAGGGAGATGGGCTACCCTGTTTTACCTGATGAATTCCTTCTCTATAAAAACAACCCGGAGCGCGGGGGCTGGAAGGCCCTTAACTATGCCATAGATAAAGGCGTATGCCAGACCTACAGAGACTTTTTTCAGCTTTTTGGTGACAGGAAGATTGGTATGAACATAGATGGCTGTGCAACACCGGGCGCAGCCATAGCTGCAATCAAGGAGGCAGGGGGCATACCTGTGCTTGCCCATCCCGGCTCATCCATATACGGGGATAATCCGCCTGAGGTCATATCTATGGCAGTGGAGATGGGCGTTGAAGGTGTTGAATGTTTTCACCCGGAGAATAATGCGGAAACCACAGAATACAGCGTTGGATTCTGCAAAAGGAATGACCTCTATATAACAGGCGGTTCCGATTGCCACGGCACCTTTGTAAAGGAGAGGTGGCTTGGGAAACCGGATGTAAGGATGGGGCAGCTCTCGCTTTGGGATTTTTAGTTATAAAAAACCAATCGACATCAAAAATTCATCCATCAGACTGAAGACCTCTGTGCTATCAACATTACCGAAAAAGTGGTCTGTATTCTCAAAGGGGTGGAGTTCACACCTGTTACCCAGTTTTACACTCTTTTCCACATATTCTTTAATAGACCCAAAGGGCACCAGGTTATCAGCCCTGCCGTGGATAATGCACATGGGCGGCATCCCGCTCTTGAGGTGATGAAAGGGTGAGAGCTCTTCAGAGCTGGCCCGCCCCTGAAGCAGGGATGTGAACTCATCAATGATAACAGTATTCAGGCATGCAGACTGGAATACAAGAGCATCAGGCACAGGGCTTAGATTCAGGTCATCCTCAGTGTCATCAAACCCTGTAATACAGGCCGCACAGGTTGCCAGATGTGACCCGGCAGATATGGCCCCTGCTATTACCTTTTCAGGGTCAATATTAAGTTCATCCCCGTTTTTTCTTGCCCACCTGATGGCAGATTTAACATCAGTAAGCGCATCAGCAGGTGTGCTCCCTCCGATGGAAGAGATTCTGTACTGAAAGGATATGGCCGTTATACCCTTTGATGCATAGTGACTGCATATCTCATAACCCCACTGGGGTTCGCCCATTGTCCATCCTCCCGGATGAAAAAACAGAAATGCAGGAGAGGGCATGTTTTTCTTGCTGCGTTTATCCGGGTAAAATATGTGGGCCTTTAACTCTTTCCCATCTTTTTGCTTATAGCTCTTGATCTCATCTGGCCCCTTCATCTGATCTGTACTCATTTAATACTCCTAATTCGTTATCTTCACATCCTGAATTGTAAAATTCCCAAGGTTATTCATCACCCCAAAAAAATCACCTGCATCACCATTCCCTATAGAGAGCGTAATATGCCCAGCATCAAATCCGTCTCTTGCATCCTTTAATGCAGCATCAAGCCCTATCCATTTATTACCAATATATGCCTCTGTCCATGCATGGCCCATAAAGAGGCCATTTTCAACATGGACAATACCCATTATCACCCTTGCAGGGATACCTGCGGCCCTGCACAGCGCAGCCGTAAGAACTGCATGCTCAGTGCAGTCTCCCTGACGGCTTTTTGCCACCTCAAGCGCGCTGGCATAACCTACTGAGAGATTCTTCTCCTCTATATAACCGCTTACAAATGCCTCTATTGCAAGCGCAGCATCAAGGGCGCTATCTTTATCCTGTGTGCATCTTTGTGACAGCTCTTTTATGAGAGGGTGATTCGTCTGGATATATTGTGTGCCCTGGAGCGCCTTCAATATTCCCGGGTCATTCCCTGTATAGGGAAATTTATGTGCCATCTCTCCCTTTACTGGTTTTACAGTGACACTGACACTCCCATCAGGAAGTTTTGATACCTGCTGATTGTCTGTTTCAGGGAACCTGAATGATGCATCGGCCTTTATGGGTTTAAGGGTATAGGTGATCTCTTTTGCTGTTTCCGGGTCATCAACAGCCACAGGGCTTCTTACAACCATGGAATCCACCATCTCCGCCACTGTAAGTTTGCTCAGGGCGAATTCCCTTGAGCAGGCTATTACCTCTATATTCATGCCAGCTAGCGGCATGATCATTTTCTGGGAGTTAAAATCATCATCAACATAGTATGTGAAGAGGGCACTGCCTGACTCGAGCAGAAAATATTCACCCTTTATCTCTACCAGCTCCACAACCCTGCCAAGCAGATCAACCTGTTTTTTATCGCCGACATTAAAGGTAAACTTCATGGCCATAAGGGTTGAGGGGCTGAAGAGGTCTGCGGCATAACTTGTGCCTTTTTTAAGCCCCTGTCTCTTGAAAAGGAGGTTAAGACCCTCTGTCATGACCGCCCCTTTTGGGAAATCCTGCACAAGTTCCTGGGTGTTTCCGGCATTAGTCACCCTGATCCGCATCTTTCCATCAGGGGTGATATCCCCTTCAACAGACATATCCATGGTTGATATCTTCTGTGTAGCCTTGAAAGAGAGGGGCATTCCATCAATGGTTTCTATGGCTGTCTCTTTCACATCAATCTTTATCGGCGTGCCCATGCGTTCCAGTTCAAGAACTATATTGTCGGTGCTTATCACCCTCTCTCCATCAACCTTACGCGTCTGTATATCATACCCGCAGCGGGTGTCATTAAAATAGAGGGCAAAATAGTTTGCCTGCTCTGTATCCCCTGATGCAAAGCTATTAAAAAACAAAAGGGCCGCTATCAGCAGTAATAATTTTCTCATGGATATTTCTCCCTATGATTAATTTTGATCAGGGCATCCTGTAGACCATGGAGTTTATATTCATGCCTGCCCCTACAGAGGTAAATACTATTATATCCCCTGATTCAAGGCTGTGTTCTTCAAGCCTACCCTTCTGTATGAGGTCAAACATGGTAGGGATAGTGGCCACAGAGCTATTGCCGAGCCATGCAATGGTCATGGGCATAATTTCCTCCGGCACATCATCAAGCCTGTACAGCTTGAAAAGGCTGTTGATAATACTCCTGTCCATCTTCTCATTTGCCTGGTGAATGAGCACCTTTTTCACATCGGTAATTGATAAACCTGCCCTGTCAAGGCTCTCCTTAACCACCTTTGGCACATACCTTAGCGCATATTTGAATACCTGGTGCCCGTGCATCTTGAGATATGCATCATTTCCATTTTTATCCGGGCAGTATGACTTGCCACTAAAGATGAGATTAACTTCATTTATTGTGTCGCTTCTAGTTACATGTGAGATAATGCCTGCCTCTTTATCAGTGGCCTCAACAATTGCTGCGCCTGCCCCGTCAGCAAATATCATGCTGTCAATATCATGGAGGTCTGTTATTCGTGAGAGTGTTTCAGCCCCTATCACCATAACCTTTTTCACCTTGCCTGATCTAATATAAAAATCAGCAATGGTCATTCCGTGCACCCAGCCAGGGCAGCCGAATGGTATATCATATGCCACTGTATAGGGGTTTTTAATGCCCAGAAGGTGTTTCACGCGTGCTGCAATGGATGGGCAGATATCCACCCGTGCGGTACCAGGCCTGACATCTCCAAAATTATGTGCAACAATTATATAGTCAAGGTCTTCACCACCACTGCCGTTAAGGGCATCCCTCGCGGCAAAGGATGCTATGTCGGATGTCATAAGGTCATCAGTGACCCAGCGCCTTTCTCGTATGCAGGTGATATCCTGAAAGGTTGCGATTATGTCAGTATTGGATTTTACCTGTCTCTCATAGTCTGAGGTATAAAATTCAGTGTTTAAAAAGTGGCTGTTTTCTATCTTTAATGCTGGGATATAGCACCCAGTCCCTGTAATAATACTGTTTGGCATATAAATTCCTTGAGTTTAATAAATTTATTCAACATCGTCTCTATCACACGGGCAATATCTTCAAACATCTTTCTGCCTCTGCCCGGTCAGGCACTTCTGCTTTTTCACAAATTCCCCTTATCTTTAAGGCTGTTACAAAACAGCTTTTCTCATATCATTAAAAGTAATTTCGATCAAATTGAATTTCCTTTTATCTTGACCATGCCCCTATTCTTACTTATAGTGGCCAGGTTGCGGGTTATTTACCCGATTTTATATTTACTAATTTCCCAGGCATTGCCTGTACGAAACTCAGCAAATTTACCGGTTCATCGACAATATAAGGAGGAATTTATGAGAAAAGTAGCAATTATAGGAGTTGGTCAGAGCGCATTTGTACGCGGATATCCCGGTTCAATCAGGGAGCTGGCCTTTGAGGGCTTCAGGGAGGCCATGCAGGATGCAAAAATAGCAACAACCGATATAGACGCCTCAGTAGTTTGCTCTTCACCTGAATATGACAAACAGAGATCACCAGCCGGCGTTCTGGCCGAATACCTGGGGTTGACTCCTCAGCCCACATTTTACGTGGAGACCCTCTGTTCATCAAGCAGTACCGGCCTCAAGCTGGCCTATTCGCTTGTTGCATCAGGCCTGCATGACGTGGTAGCGGTTGTAGGCTTCCAGAAGATGTCAGAAATAACATCTGCGGAGTCCCAGGAGAGGATGGGGAGGGGCGCTGATATCCAGTGGGAAAGCCCCTTTGGAACAATGATGCCTGCATATTATGCCACCTATGCAAGGGGACATTTTCTTAAATATGGCACCACACCGGATGACCTGGCCCTTATCAGGGTAAAGGCCGCCACCTATGGCCAGATAAATGAAAAGGCCGTTTACAGAAAACCTGTAACGTTTGACATGTTTTCCGACCCTGACAACACCATGTCAGGCCCTGTTGCAAGCCCCTTAAGGGTAGGAGACTGCTGCGCAAATGCGGATGGAAGCTCATGCCTGATAGTGGCCTGTGAAGAGAAGGCAAAAATCTTTTCAAAAAAACCGGTCTGGATCAAGGGTATCGGCGCTGCATCCACAGCGGTTAACCTTTCAGGAAGAGACCTATTCTCCGGCCTTTCTGTTGGTATTGAGGCAGGAAAACAGGCATACAAGATGGCAGGGATTACACCCAAACATATCAATGTTGCAGAGGTGCATGACTGCTTCACAATAGCGGAACTTATGGCCTATGAAAACCTGGGTTTTGCAAAACCTGGCGAGGGCAAGGAGCTTATCAGGTCAAAGGAGACCTACAGGGAGGGGAGCATCCCGGTTAATGTTGACGGAGGGCTCTTATCCAAGGGGCATCCGATCGGGGCTACTGGCGGTTCGCAGGTTAGGACAATAGTCCTCCAGCTGAGGGGTGAGGCCGGGGCTATGCAGGTTAAGGAGCCAGTATTCGGTCTGGTGCATAATATAGGCGGCGTTGGCCTTTACGGCAATGTAACAATACTGGGGAGGGAATAAAATGGCGAAAAAAGATATTGATATAAGGTTCAGCAAGTTTGGTACAATCAGTTTCACCTCCACAACCAAGGTAAACGATTTTATAGATAAGCTCGAGGCAGGCAAGGTATCAGGGACAATTTGCAAGGATTGCGGGGCCAAGTATTTTCCGCCCAGGGCAGACTGCTGCAAATGTTTTTCAAGCAATATGGAGTGGTTTGATGTAAGCGGCAAAGGAAAGCTTCTCACATACAGCAAACTGGAATATGCCCCTATCGGTTTTGAAAATGATCTCCCCTACTGCATTGCAGTGGTTGATTTTGGCGAATACAAGGTATTCGGCAGGATCAGCGGGGATATTGCTGACAGTGAAATAACGGGTGGCATGGAGCTTAAGGCGGTTGTGAACAAGCTTCCCAGCGGCCAGATTAACTACGTTTTTGAAAAGGCATAATTTTTTGGCTCCTGCCATATCTGTAGAGACAAGGCATGCCTTGTCTCTACAATTAATTATTAATCAGGAATTCATGGAAGAAAATTCAGATAAAAATCCCGGCCATCCCGGCTGGCTTGAGATAACTATAGATATAGACCCCTCTGCAAGGGAGGCAGTTAGCGACTTTCTCATGGGCCTGGGATGCGACGGTGTTGTTTCAGAGGATTTTGAAAACGGTCTTATGAAGGCATACCTGCCCTCTGACACTAATGACCCAGATGTTATCAGAGATAGTCTTTTAACATTTCTTGGTAATCTGAAAGACCCATTCCCTGGTATTGCTGATCCTGTTATGGATATAAAAGAGATAGCCAATCAGGACTGGGGTACAACCTGGCGCAGCTTTTTTTACCTGGAAAAGATCACTGACAATCTCATGATCTTACCTGCCTGGGAGGCCATGCCTGACCCTGTTAAATGTCATGTAATAAGGATAGATCCGGGCACTGCCTTTGGCACAGGCAAGCATGAAACTACAAGGATGTGCCTTAAGGCCATTGAGGATAATGCCCCGAGTAAACCATGGACAATGCTTGATGTTGGCACTGGGAGCGGTATACTCTCTGTTTATGGGGCAATGCTGGGGGCTCAGGAGATCACGGCCATAGATAATGACCCAGAGGCAGTAAGCTGGGCAGAAAAGAATATTGCCCTGAATGATATTCCTGTAAAGATCGATCTGTCCACAACACCTCTGGAAGAGATTGATAAGAGGTATGATATTATCGTTGCAAACATCATAATGAACACCATACTGGAATTAAACCCCCTGTTTTCCGGGCGACTTGCACATGATGGTATTCTTATCCTCTCCGGTATACTAACCGGGCAGATAGATAGAATAGTGGAAGATTTAAAGCGCCATGGCCTTAAAAAAACAGGTGAAACCATCATGGGTGAATGGGCATGCCTTATAGTGAAAAAGGTTTAACAGTGCAGAGACGACAGTTTTAAAGGTAAAGGCAGGTCTTATTCCGCTGGGGGTACCTATGGCGGGAATTCAGACTCCCAATGCTAAACTGTTCCTGCAACAATCTCGGGATAAATTCGGTGGAAGTCTATTACTCTGAGGTCATTCCCGACCAGATCGGGAATCCATCTGTTTTTGATTTGTATTTATTGAAAAATGCCCAATGTCACGGGCTGGCTTCAGATTTTCACATAGTCCTTTATTTATCGTAGGCCGGTTTCAGATTCTTTAACATAGGGTAATGCCTGGTATTAAGAGTTTTCAATTCGGCATTTTCGGCATCAGCAGTTGCTGCCAGGAAGGATTGGCCTTGTCATAGCTGCTCTCTGTCCCATTCAGCTCGAACAGACCTGAAATCAGGTAAATCATCGCGATTCTTCCAAATACCTGCGGCCTCACGAAGAACTGATTCTCTGTGTCTGCTGCCCGATTCGCCGATAAACCTTTCTATCTCCTCACGAATTATTTCACTCGGCTTTTTCCCTGAAGACTTTGCTATAACAGCAAGTTCTTCACGTTGCTCTTCAGTTAAATATATCTGTGTTCGAACCATAATTCACCTCCGGTAAAATGTACACCACGATATTACATTACACCGAAGACATGTCAAGGTGGCCAATATGATAGGACGCCTCCAATTTACATAAGGCTAACAAATCATTTCGAAATATTGGCTTATTATTTTCTATAGCGGTACGTGCTAATTTGTGTGACATCTGATTTGTTCTCTTCGGCTTATATTGAAAAGCCACGCTATCGAACAGGTCTGATAGCCTCAGAATTGCACCAACAAGGCCATAACTGTCTTTTCCGGTTTGCTGTTTAGGATTCGTTTTAAGTAATTTTTTGAGATAATTGTAATCAGTTTTTATTTTGATCATTTTATAACCTCTTTCATTACTGATTCCTAATGCCCGATAGATGGCCAGCATTTCACCGCTGCCGGATGGAATACCTGTGTATGCCTCACCAATTTGATCTATAAGAATTCCATTTCTGTGGGGTTTATCAGTTTCATGTATTGCAAGCCCAATCATTGTTGTCATAGTTTTAAAATTGAAGCTGGCATCTACAATAATTGTTTGCCTGAGAGACATAAAATATAAAATCCTTTTATATTTAACACCCTGCTTAGCAGTCAGACAACTCGAATGATCTCATTGTATGACATATTTTAAAATGAACCTGTAAAGTAATACTACATTTCAAAAAGGTATAAAAGCATAGGATGTCATCTTATTCAATACGTTTCTGTCAATTGTGTAGGCCAGACACCCATTGCCATTGCGAACCCATTCAGCCCGATTAGGCTAGATAATAGCCGGTCTTAGTTTACCGTTTGGCTCGGTTTCATTTTTTGAAAATAATACAATGCCAGAATTGAATTATTGAAGGATCAATAAACCCATCTTTATAAAATGTATAATCATGACATTGAAATATATCCTTTACTTTTTCAGTAGAGTAGAGTTCAACTTTCCTTTCAATCTTTTCTCCATTTATTACAGGATATGTTATGCTTTGGCCTTCTCCTTTAAAAAATATATTCATGAAGTATGCGCCTGGATTCAGAATATTGTCTATTTTAACCAGTAGTTTATGGAGATCGGTTTCATTTATATGAATCAATGAAGAACACGCAAATATTCCATCAAACTTACCTAAAGATTTATCAATATCAAAAAAATCTATCTCATAAAATGCAATTTCATTGTTTCTTTCTTTTGCGATTTTTATCGATTCTTTACTGAAATCAATACCTATAACTTCTGCCCCTTCTTTGGCCAAGCGCATACTTTCTTGCCCTGGTCCGCAACCAAG